>JBKHFN010000048.1:0-8480 GCA_046540195.1 Salinarchaeum sp. | reverse complement strand
AGGCGTACTTTCTCCGACTAAGATGTTATCAACCACTTGATTCGAATCCGCACACACGAGGACCGACTCACCTGCCTCTACCAGATCAAATAACGCGATTAGCTCGGGATATCGGGCACGGTGATGATGACGATGGTCCCGCGGGGCTCGTTGTCCTCAAAGGTGATTGTACCGCCAATACCGTCGATGGCCCACTTGGCGATCCACAGGCCGATCCCTTGACCATGTTTCAGCGGCGTCTCTTCGCCGCTAGCGAGAATCTCACGCTCTCGGTCGGGAAGCCCCGGCCCCTCGTCGGCGATGTGGATCTGTACGCCGCCTGTCCCAGTCTGTGTCTCGACAGTAACCTCGACGGTCGGGGTGGTTCGATCGGTGTGTTCGATGGCGTTTTCGAGTACTTCGACCAGCGCGCGCTCCAGCATCGTCGTGTGGGTGGCGACCCCGGCGGTGTCCGGCCCAGTCACCCGGAGGTCGCTATCGGGGTACCGGTGGTCCATTGTCTCAACGACCGTGGTGACGACAGCCATCACGTCGCTATTGGTCGGTTGCTCGGTGTATGCGTCAAGAATTTCCTCAGCGTCGCGTGCTTGCGCTCCAAGCTCTCGGAGGTCCTCAACGGCCGCCTGGATACGCTTGCGGGGCTCCTCGCTAGTGATCCGTTCGGTCTGCCCGAGGATTACATCCAGCCGGTTGCGGAGGTTGTGCCGCAGGACGCGTGTGAGGATCTCGAGTTGTTGCTCGCGGGTTTCTCGCTGGGTCACGTCCCGAAAGACGAGTGCTGCCCCCGCAGGGGGATCTCCCGAACCAATCGGTGACCGACTGATGCGGTAGCGACGCATTCCTTCCGGTGTCTGTTGCTCGACGGTCTCGTATGCGGTTGCCGACGCGGGGACGGCGTCGAATACCGTCTGAGCCTGCTGGCCGAGCACCGCTTGGCGATCGACGGAGACAAGCGTACTCGCGGCTGCATTCATATCGACGATCCGGTCGTTCCAGTCGAGGACGAACACCGCCTCTTGGAGTTGTTCGACGAGCGTCTCACGGGTCACGGGGTTGGTCGTCGGAAGGGCCGTCAACAGCGGATAGCGGTGGAGTGTCGCGGCCAGCACCGCCCCCCCGACAAGCAGTCCAACGGCGGTGTTGCCCCGCTGCAGTCCGATCAGCCCACTTCCGGTAATGTTCGGCACAACAAAAGGGGCTAGGACGCCTGCGAAGAGACCCGTAAGCTGCACGGCCGAGACTGAGGGGTGTGATCGGTAGCGTTTGAGGAGCACATAGGTGCCGATGAACAGGAGTGCGCCAACCAACAGTCCCTCAAACAAAATAGTGCTCAGGATTGGCATCTCCATTGGATCGGCCCGCAGGCCGAAGACATACAGCGAGGCCCCCATCAGTCCCGGTCCGAGTGCGAGCAGCGCCATCATACGGGGCCAGGTAAGCACATCCTGTCGACCGGTATAGGTAAGCGTGTATGCCACCCATCCGATCGGGATTGTTAGGACGCTGAGCACGCCGATGAACGAGAGAACGCTCTCAACCAGCGAACCCTCCGGCAAGGGCGGGGCAATCAGTCTAGCGAGGGCCCACACGGTGAATGCTCCCGCAAGGAGCCCAAACGGCAGCGCACTTGGGTGGTCCCGTCGGGAAACGGCGTAGGCGACGATACTACCGAGAACGGCAACGCTCCCAAGACGCGCTCCCCAGACCACCAGCGGTGCGAACGAACCGAGCATCGGTGTCGTTCTCCGGCGTAGAATCACTAAGAGCTCCGCCCGGCGTCACACGCGCTGCAACAACGCCCCTTGTTCAGAGTGTCCGCTCGTCCCGGAGGGCTGCCCGGTCAATGGCGGCAGCGTCATCGTAGCCGGCTAACCCCATGGTCAGGTCGAACTCGGCAATCGTATTTTCGAGCACCCACCGGACTCCGTCGGCGCCGTCCATCGCGAGGCCGTATGCGAAGGGCCGACCGAGCATGACCGAGTCCGCACCGAGTGCAAGCGCTTTGAACACGTGTGATCCGCGACGCACTCCGCTATCAAATAGGATCGGCACCTCGCCGTTGACCGCCTCGGCCACACCGGGGAGAGCCTCAACCGCGCTGATCGAGCCATCAACCTGTCGGCCACCGTGAGTTGACACCTGGACTGCGTCGGCACCGTACTCAATCGCACGGCGGGCGTCATCGGGGTGTAACACCCCCTTAATCACGAGCGGCAGGTCAGTGTGTTCGCGGACAAACGCGAGGTCCTCCCAGGTAAGCGACTCGTCGCCGAAAATCGAGAGGAACCGGTCGACCGCTGCCTGTGGGTCCTCCTCCGGCGGAGCCGTAAGCGACCCGCGGAAGGCTGGATCCGAGAAGTAGTTCGCGACACCTTCGCCGTCGAGAAACGGGTAATAGCCCCGCTTGAGGAGGCGATCACGCCAGCCCAGCGTCGGAGCATCGACGGTGAGGACGATGGCGTCGTATCCGGCCGCCTCCGCCCGATCCAGGAAACTCCGTGCGACAGCGCGGTCCGAACTCCAGTAGAACTGGAACCACTTGGTGGTCTCCCCGAGAGCCTCTGCGACGTCCTCCATGGGTGTCGAGGCCAGCGAACTCAACGTGAACGGCACGCCGAGATCGGCACAGGCGCGTGCAGTTCCCAACTCCGCTGCCTCGTGAAGCAACGACTGCACGCCCAGTGGGGTGATCATCAGCGGGAACGGATGGGTTTCACCGAAGAGGTCGACGGTGAGATCACGGTCGGCGACCCCCTGGAGCATCCGCGGCACGATGCGATATCGAGAGAAGTCCTTGTTGCGTTCAAAGGTCTCCTCCGTGCCCGAGCCACCGTGGACGTACGCCCGCGCCGCCTCGTCCATGCGTTCCCAGGCCGCCTCGCGGATCCCCTCGAATGTGATTGGATATGAGGGGGCCTCGCCCTCGTACATGCCGTCACGGTACATCTGGCGGACCCGCTGGTTGCCGACACCCGGCCCGGAGTTGTCTGGATGCGTCATCATCGATCGAGAGGGTTGCGTAGTGAATACCCCCCGTTTGCCCGGGACTTTTTCCGGTTGTTGGGTGGTACCAACTGCTGATTTGACTCTTGATGTCCTCCCCGCGTTGAAACGTGAGGCCTTCGCCTCGAATCTTCAGTGAGCGTCAGACGCGCGTACGACGACGGGCGCACGCTTATGGTACTGCCTCGAGATACTATGGATCGATGGGAGTACACTGTCGGACCCTCGGGCACGCCTACGAGTCCACGGAGTTTGAGCAGGACCGCGAGGAACGTGCCGAGGGGACTGTGCTGGTCTGTCGTGAGTACCAAGTCTGCAGTCGGTGTGGCCATCGCGAGGAACTCTATCACAACGAGCGTCTGATTGCGCCCGCCGCGGTGTCGGATTCCGACCCGCTCGAGTCCGAGTCCCAGCCAGCGTCGGATGCCACGTCGCCAGACACTCCAGCGTCGACCGAGGACACGGGCGAGTCAACAGCCGACTCGCCGTCTTCTCTCGCGCATGCGACATCAGCGACGTCCTCCGATTCCGAGGCAAGTGACGCCTCGACAGTGGATTACTCCCCAGCCGAGCCGTCGACCGAATCTGTTGCGGGTGGTCATCGACAAGGGGATGACTCCCATCGCTCCTCCGCTGAGAGCTCATCCCAGCTGCAGTCCTCAACAGCATCTCCTGATGACGGGGCTACGGACGCGGATAAGACAACGCCAACTGTGTCTTCGCCCGACGAGAGCGAGGAGCGGCCGACGGATCCGGAGCACGACGACGCCGTGATTCTCACTGAGACGGCCGCACGGACAACCGATGGCGGGTCGGCGGTGACCCATCCTGCCGAGGATGCCTGGCGGAACGACCAGACCACAGCCGAACGGACCGATACACCGCCAGCCCAACTTGAATGTAGTGGGTGTGATGCGACGTGGACGCGAGCGGAGACTCCACTACGCGAGGGTGATCTCTGTCCGGCGTGTCATGCGGCCTATCTTGAGCGACAGTGATACGTCGCGAGCGAAAGCCCACCGTTTCAAGGGAGTGGGAGGACGTCAATCCCGGCCGCATTCGACGGTCGCCGGTGAACTATCCGAGTCTTGCTCCCCCGACCGGCAGCGCCCTCACCCAGGCAGATGCGCCGGATGATAACTCCAGTCTCATTGCGATTGAGGCGGAGCTCCAGAACCTAGACCGGCTCAATGTACACCCGCGAGATGTCGTCGTTGGCCTGCATGAGTTCCGCCTCAATCGCGTCAATGTGATCCTCCATTTCGGTTGTCGACAGCCCGTCGGCGAAGTTGATATCGGCGGTGGCGACCACCCGATTGGGGCCGAAGTACACCGTCCGGAAGTCAACGAGCTCCACCACCTCGGGGTGTGCCCGGATGCGCTCGCGCATCTGTCCCTCCTGATCGGCTGGAACGCTCTCGCCGAGCAGGAGTCGCTTGTTTTCCCAGGCCAGCGCGAGGGCGAAGCCCATCAGCATGAGGCCGATAAGCAGCGCAGTGGCGGCGTCGTAGACGGGGTTCTGAGTGACACGCGTGAGATAGATGCCGATGAGAGCAATCCCCGCCCCGGCGAGCGCAATTGTGTCCTCTGTTAGCGCCGTCAGCACCGTCACGTCTGAGGTTTTTCGGAAGGCCTCCCGGAACCCGGACCAGTTGTTGGCCTTGATCTGCCGGCGCATGTTCCGATAGGCCTGCTGGAAGGCGTAGGACTCAAACAGAATGGCCCCGATAAGAACAGCATAGTTGATCATCACCGCGTCAACAGTGATGTCAACCACTGGGAGGGTTGCCGTCGTCATCTCCGGCGGGTGGGGATTCATCAGGGCGTGATAGCCGTGCTTGGCCGATTCCCAGCCGGCGATCCCAAAGAGCAACACCGAGACAAGAAACGAGTAGAAGAACTGAGCCTTCCCGTATCCGAAGGGGTGCTTCCGGCTGGCACTCCGCTGGCTAAAGCGGAGTCCGATCAGCAAAAACACCTGGTTGCCGGTGTCAGAGATGGAGTGATACGTCTCTGAGAGCATCGACGGACTCCCGGTCAGCAGAAACCCGATAAACTTCAGGATCGCGATCGCACCATTTGCGAACAATGCCGCGAGGACGACCGACCTGCTTGAAGCCATTCACAATATGCTGACGCCGGGCGATGACTTATGTCTTGAAGACGACCGATACGACACTCGGGATTCACCTTTTTTAGGGAGAAACAAGGAGAAAGCCCCGTGCTTTAGCGCGGGGAGGATGTCAATACAGCGGTAGCGAGGCGAAAGCCATCCCTTCAGGGGTGTGTCGTGGACCGGTTCTCAGATTCGTGGTCTCGCGCGAGTCGATTGGGCGTACGTTTTAGTACTGCACGACAAATACCCGCAGATATGGAACGTCCGCAGAGCGCGCAGATGTGGCGGTTCGTATCTGCCGGCGAGACCCTTTCGCAGCCAGTCGTTTCCGATGGGTTCGTCTTTTTCGGAGACGACACCGGGGCGATCTACGCCGTGGACGAATCCTCCGGGGAACTCGATTGGGAGTGTTCCGTCGAGAGCGCCGTTCGAGTGACCCCCGCTGTGACCGATCGGATGGTCTGTGTCGCGACCGAGGCGGGTGCAATCTACGGGATCGATGCAAAATCAGGCGAGACCGTCTGGGCGGAAGGCTACGGGACCGATATTGAGGTCGCACCAGCAGCCGTTGATGGCACCGTCTACCTCGGCGCCGGTGATCACCTATACGCACTTGACGCCGCCACCGGTGACCCGCTGTGGGACCGATGGCTCGCAACCGGCCGGGAGCGATACCAGCGCCGGACCTGGGGAACGGTCATCAGACGTCGCGTGACTGCCACGCCAACGGTCGACTTCACGGGATTGTACTTCGGTGGAACGCCGGGACGCCTCTATTCGATGACGACTGACGGCGACAAGCGGTGGGATCTTGAGCTCAACGGTGCCGTCCACGCGGCGGTCTCCGTCTCTGAAGGAACGGTCTACACCGGTGACGACAGCGGTGCTGTCTACGCGGTCGACGCCCAGACGGGGGAGTCGGTGTGGGCAACGGGCACTCACGGGGCGATCACCGCCGGTCCGATCGTCGCCAACGAGACGGTATATGTCGGTGATGCCGAAGGGCGATTGTACGCGATCGACGAGACGACCGGCGCCGTGGACTGGCAGCATCCGGTTGGTGGTGCCATTGGGACCACCCCGGTCTGGAACGACGGAGAGGTTGTCATCGGGAGCGCTGAGGGGGTCGTCTACGGGATCGATCCCGCGGAGGGAAGCCGCAACTGGACGATTTCGCTCGGTGAGGGAGTCGGTGCCCCGACGGTCTATGGGACCGTCGCGTATGTTGACAACGAGGCGGGCAACCTCTTCGCGATCAACCTCGACGCCGATATTCCGACCGGTGCCCGTGGACAGGCCGGCGCACTGGGTGAGGCGGTCGCTGGTAACGAAGAGGAGATTACCGAAGAGCAGGTTCGCGCCGACATTGAGCGGGAACTCTCAGAATCCGATGTCTCGATCGCCGGCGGATCAGCCTCACAGACGCGTCGTCTTGAGCTGGACCTGAGCGCGGCCGAGGAGATCGACCGCGAGCACATTCCGGACTCGGTCGAAACGCGAACTGACGCCAAGTCGGTCGACGATGCCGTCTCGCAACTGTCGAACCTACAGAGTGACGACGTCACCACGGCTAGTGGTGAGGGGGTCGATGACCAGACCGACGCACTTCGGGCGCTTAAGGAACAACAACAAGACGACGAGTGAGTCCCGCTATCCCCGGAGCGCCTCAACCGGCGGATCGTTCGCCGCCTTCCAAGCAGGATAGAGGCCGCTGAGAAGACTAGCGACCACGGCGAACGCGAACCCATACAGCAGGTACTGTGCACTCGACCATCCGAAGACAAGCCATGGGCTGTCGGTGAGGATCGCGAAGAGCACGGCACCGATGGCCAGTGATAGCCCTGCGCCGACGATTCCGCCGAGCACCCCAAGGAAGACTGCCTCAGCGAGGATCATCCGGAGGACCTCGCCACGGCGGATCCCAACCGCACGAAGGACCCCGATCTCGCCGCGCCGCTCAATTGTGCTCATGAGCATGACATTCAGAATAGCGACGCTCGCGACGACCAGCGAGATTAACCCGATCCCAAGCAACGCGAGATTGAGCGTCGAGAAGAACGAGCCGATATTTTCCTGCACGCTTGCGTAGTCGGTGACCGAAACGATCTGTTCGTCCGCCTCGTTGAATTCGGCATCAATCGCGTCGGCGATCGCCCGTGCCTGACTACCGCTAGTGGCGACGACGGTGACGCTATCGTAGGTGGGCTCCTCGTCAAGCGCGCTTTGAGGCAGCACGAGTCCGGCGCCACCGCCGAACCCCTGCTGTGGCGTGACGATTCCCTGGATGCGATAGAGCGTGTCATCGTACTCGACGGGGTCACCCACCTCAAGGTTGAGACGGGTTGCCGTCTCCTGTCCGATGAGTGCTCCTGCCCGGAGTCGATCCGGCGTGGCCCCCCGAACGGGATCATAGAGGACGCTTGCCTCGCTGAGCGCCGTCACGCTCACCACCTGCTCGGCGCCACTGCGGGTCGAAAGCGTCGTCCGGTCGGTCCGCTGTGGCACGACCTCCGCATCCACGACAAGGTTGCGGATGTCGGCCACCTGTGCCGTCGTGACGCCGTCTTCGGGGCTATCAGCGCCCGACGTGACCGAGATCTGGTTTGTAAGTCCCCCGAGATTGCTCGTGGCCTGCTGTTGGAGCGCCACGCCGGTCATTCCGAGCCCGGCGATGGCGATCACCCCGATAACGATTCCGAGTGTGGCCAACGCGGTGCGAATCCGGTTCCGTCCGAGGTTTCGCCAGGCCATCAGCACGCTTGGCGTCCGCCGAAGAAACGGGGCAATCCGGCTCATTGAATCCGACCGTCAACCAGTTGGACGACACGGTCTGCGTAATCCATCAGTTGTTCGTCGTGGGTCACGGCGACGATAGCGATGTTTTCTGTCTCTTTCAGCCGTGTCAGTTCTTCGAGAATGGTCTGACCGGTATCCCGATCGAGATTCCCCGTCGGTTCGTCAGCGAGAACGATGTCGGGGTGATTGACGAGAGCTCGCGCAATCGCCACGCGCTGGCGCTGCCCACCGGAAAGTTGTTCTGGGGTATGCGTGAGTCGATCGCCGAGTCCGACCCGCTCAAGCAGTTGGATTGCCCGTTCATGACGGTCGACATCCGGATCCCACATTGACGGCAGTTCGACGTTCTCAATCGCCGTCAACATGGGAAGGAGATGAAAGTCCTGGAAAACAAAGCCAATCTCGGAGCGCCGCTCCTCGGTGAGTTCGTCCTCGCTGAAGTCGGTCACATCGCGGCCGTCCACCCGTACCGTCCCCTCCGAGGGGGTATCGAGCAGTCCGATCAGATTGAGCATCGTGCTTTTGCCGGAGCCGGAGGGCCCGATCACAGTGACCATTTCGCCCC
>JBKHFN010000047.1:0-8538 GCA_046540195.1 Salinarchaeum sp. | reverse complement strand
CAGGCGATCGGTGGGGGGTCGCTGCGATCGATGCTGAGACGGGTCGCAGAAAGTGACACGCACGGGGAAACAGCCGTCGCGTTTCGGACGGTACTCCACCGGGCGGACCTCTCCGGGAGTCTCAACCGGGGACTTCGATCGGTCGCCCGCGACACGCCGTCAAATATGTTAGCTCCCGTGCTACTGAAACTTCGCGAGTACGCGGCCACGGGACCGGAGGAACTCACCGCGTATCTCCGGATGGAGTCTCGGATACTCGGCCACCAGCAGACCTCTCTCCGAGAACGCCGGGAAGGGATGCTGGGAGTGTTTACCGAGCTATTCGTCGTGCTGCTGGCGGCTCCAGCGTTGTTTGTGGTGGTCGTCACCGTCGCAGCAGTCTTCTCGACCGGGCTCGATCAGGGTGTCATAACCCCCCTGGGAGGTCTATCGCTTCGAACGCTCCTCCTTGAGGGGAGTGCGGTTGGCGTTGTTCTCGTCGGGTGGACATCGGTGAAGCTCACCGAGTCACTCCGCCCACAGATGGCAGCCGGGTCACCGAGGCGTCCGGAAAGTATTCGAGGGATGCTCCGGTCAGCGGGGTCGAATCCTGCGAGTACAGCCGTTGTACTCGCACCAGTTGGACTCACCGTTGCTGGCATCGGTCTCATAGTCGGGGAACAGCCGATAACAAGCGGGATAGTTGGATATGCCGTCTGGGCTCTCCCGGTAGGAAGTGTCGCGATCAGGCGCACCCAACGGATGGCCGCTCGCAATCGAGAGTTCCGAGATGTCATACACGCGCTTGCGCGTCACATGACACTTGGACAGACACTCACCGAGTCGGTCGAACGGATAGCGGCGAATCATACTCCACAGGCCATTGGTGAAGACCTTCGATCACTGCACTTTCGAACCCGGTTGCGGACGACTCCGACTGACGTCACCGTTAGGACAGCCGCACTAAAGCAGTTCGCCGACGACATTGGGACACCGCTCGCCGAACGGATCGTTGAGATGTTCATCGGCGGGCTGGACGCCGGAAGCAACACCGAAACAATCGTTGAGGTGCTTGAGGCAGAGGTTGACCGCAGCTATCACACGGGGCGTACGCAGCGCCAGGCGATGCGCGCATACGTCGTAATCGGGTGGACGACCGCACTACTTGTCATCACCATCGCCGTTGCCGTTAGCGTTCACGTGCTGCCAGCACTGGCGCAACTGGCCGTCGTCGCGGACCACGGATCGTTTGTCGACCCGCGGTCGGTCGAGATTGAGCGAATGACGACACAGTTCTATCATATTGCCATTGCGAGTTCACTCGCGTGTGGCTGGTTCGCCGGGACAGCCGGGGGGGACCGATACGAGGGACTCTTTCACTCCGGGGTGCTCGTCATGATTGCCTACATCGGCTTCTGGGGGGTGGGACTCGCGTGAGTGGGTGGACAGGAGTCGTTGGGATCGTCGTAACGGTGATTGCGATCGTCAGTATCCTCGGCGGATTGACGGCCGGCGTCGGCCTCGTGATCCAGGATAGCGCCAGCAGCGTTCACACCGAGCAGCTCGCCATTGAGTTCGCCGGAGCGATCGCTCCGGCTGAAACCATCGGGCACACGAGTACGGAATTCACGGTTGATCGGGGGACGATCTACACCCTCCCACGGCAAGTGAGGCTACTCACCGGCGATCGGGACACCTTCGAACCAGGGCGCTCTACCGTCACCGTTTCCGAGGCAATCCGTAGCGACACGGTGATATATGCACGCGATACGAAACGGATCGTCGTACACGCTGGGGCGGCTTACTACACCGACGATGACACCGCACAGATTGTCCGTCATCCGGAGCTGATCACACGCGGGAGACCCCTGTTGTGGTCGGGGTCCCGGCCATACAGGCAGATGATGTTGGCGTCTCGGTATCCGGACAGACGGCAATTCGCGTCGAAACAACCGTCACACATCGGCACGTCGACCTCGGTGATCAGCCAACGTATCTTGCAATCGAGACGACGGACCCGCGGTTCTGGCAGACCTACTTCGCAGACCGGTCACCGACGGTTGTTGCCACGCGAGCACGATTCGAGGGAGATCAAGCGGATAGTGTGATCGTCCGACTACCACCGGACCGTCCGGTCACACTCGTCATCCACACGGTCGAACTAGCGGTGGATCGCATATGAGCATGTCACCGGTTACACTCCGGGCAGTCATCGAGGCCGGCATCGTGTTTGTGTATCTACTCGTCATTGGAACGGTCCTCTATGGGGCAGCGATCCCAACATTCCAGACCGCTGCGAGCGAGCGGCTCGCGGACCGGGTACTAAGCGACAGTGTGCGTGCGATCAACGACGTCACGATCGAAACCCCACCAACAGACACCGTGCAGGTGGACAAACAGACGTCTCAGCGCGTCGGACTCCCCGATACAATCGACGGGCGGCCGTACCGAGTATACGTTGATGGGGCGATGCTCCGGCTTGATCACCCTAATCCAACAATCGAGAGAGCGGTCCCGCTCCCGGTTCCCAGGACCGTCGATAGGGTTGAGGGAGGGTGGACGAGCACTGAAGCGGCCGCGATTGAGATTACAATGACTAAGAGTGGCAGGGATACGGTCCGACTGGTCACCCGCTCAAAGGGCACCCAATCCCATAGTGACCTCCCGTGATCGTCCAGCACACATCGGGACTGGTGCTCACAGCGGCGCTCGTCGGGATGACGCTTCTCGTCGGCGGAACGCTCGCGCTCGTCGACACCGGAATGAGTGCCGCCGAGGAATCGACCGTGGAGGCCGTGCTCGCCGAGACACAGAGTGATCGGTTGGTGGCCGGGTCCGGACCGATCGCAATACGCGATCACGTTATTGATCCAACCGCCGCTACCCGTCTTGACGCGGACACGCTTGAACTCGCTGGGGCAACAGCCATGAGCGTTCGCCTTGACGGACAAGAACTCCTTCGCGTCGGCGACCCGAGTGGTGGCGTGACCGTGCGTCGGGTTGTGATACTCCAGCGAACAACGCCGGTTGAGCGAGCTGATCGAGCGGTAACGATTCCCCGCGGGGTTACAGAAGCCACCGTGATTCCCCACCGCCAGACGGCCGTTTTCGCGAACGGGCGAATCGTGTACGTCGGCGCGGAAAAGACGACGCTCCGTCTCTCACATCGGACACGGACGACGCTCCGGACAACCGGGTCGGAAGTGACAGTCCGATACGACCGCGTTGAATACGAGTCGGCAATACTGTCGGTCACGGTTGACCATCACCCGGCCGACGGAGGGACCTCGTGATCCGCCGTCGGCTCTCAGGTGTCACCATCGAACTCGCGATAGGCGTGCTTCTGTTGCTCGCCGTTGTTGCGATAGCGGTCTTCTGGATGCCACCGCCGGATGATCCGACCGCTCAACTCAACCGGTACGCGGCCGATACGGCGGAGATACTCGTCAGCGAGCCGATTCACGGAACTCCGGGCACCCGCGACGGCGCCACGCTCGATACCCGGGCGGACGCACTGCTTCCGGATCATCTTGAATACCGGATCGTCGGACCAACAGGACTTGCCGGACAGCAACCGCCGCCGACGGCGCGAACCGGGACAGCAACGCGACCGACACCGCACGGTGAACTACGGGTGATCGTCTGGTATGGACACTGAGGCCCCGAGACCGGAGGTGAGAGATCGCCGTGGCCAGTTGATCGTGCTGACTGCAGCGGTACTGGCGGTTGGGCTGTTGACGATCGCCGCAGCGTACGCGCAACTTGGCAGCACCGCTATGACAGCACCAACAGCGGAGCAGCCAGGGACAGCCGACGTGACCGTCGCGCTTGAGCTTGCGACACAGGAAGCACTCGACACAGAGCACCGAGCGTGGACCGACCGGCAGGCGCTGGCGACGGCCGTCGGGAACACCTTCGATCTCCGCGCCACCAGGGTGGAACGGGTGGCGAGTAACCGTAAAGTGACCTATCACATCACCCGGCGGGACCGTCCAACGGTCATCCCGTCGGAGGTGTGTGACGGACGGTCGACATCGTGTACGACAATCGACGGCGTGGTGATCCAGCGATACGGCACACGAGCCGTCGCCGTTGGCGTCATTGTCGACATCAAGATGACTGCTGCTACGGGAGTCACACACAGCACCTCCGTGATCGCTCCACCACCATAGCTGACAGAAGCCGTCCATGGACAGTCACACAGGTGAACGCCCGACATCCCGGATCGGCGTGCTTCTCCAACCATTATGAGGGCGGCCAGCGTTGACCAAGACGAACGAATGATCGGTCTGATCACCGCCGGTGACGTAGTGGCTGCAGCGCTTGTCGGGCTGCTTGCCACCGTCGTGATGAACGTCCCAATGGGACGATTGCCCGAAGGACAGACTGCGCCGGCGGTCGCCGCCGCTGTACTCACCGACACCCATCCAGATACGGCACCCGAACGGGTCGCCACGCTCGTACACTATGTGGCTGGAACGGGCACCGGCATACTGTTTCTGAGCCTTGTTGTGCTCCTCGGACAGGTGCTCCCGGTGACACTCGCACAGCCACTGGCCGGTGGCGTGCTCTTCATCGTGATGGTGGCGTTTTTCATCCTCGTGCCGCTGCCACGCGCTGGTCAGTTCTCGCGTCACCGGCTTGATCTGATCAAACGCGACTGGGCAGTCAGTGCCGTTGCATACGTTGTCGTCGCCGGTATCCTGCTGTGGATCATCGTTCCGGGGCTGCCATGACCGACGTGCCAACCGATCTTGATGCGTTCGTCGAACAGAATTACCATCGTTACGCCGACACCCAAGGTGTACTTCCGGAACGGCTGGAGACCTTCGGCGAGCGGTATCGGAGCCAGGGACACCTCACCCGCGAGCAACTCTACGAGATCGCCTACGAGTCCTCAACGCGCAGCGCTTACCACGTGGAAAGAAACCCGCCAGATCGGTGCAAGACGGTGACCGCGAACGTCCGGCGGGTACCGGACGATTTCTCGAAGATACACCTGTTAACGGGACTCACTGGATTTCAGGCCCCGACCGCCTCGTGTGTCCTGACCGCGCTCAATCCCGAAACCCACGCGGTCGTTGACACCCGTGTGTGGGCCAGTCTTGAGCGACTGGGATATCTTGAAGGACGTAAAGAGCAGTTCGACGCCGCCGATTACGTGCAGATGATCGAGCCGATTCGCACGATCGCCGACACAACGGGACGGACACCAGCAACAGTCGGCTACGCGCTATTTGCATATGATGCCCACGTCCGTGAGGGGACACTCCACTGATCAGAGGAAAACCGTCATTGTCGTTGGTCGGCTATCAGGCGATGATGGGGTGTCGCAAGTGCGACCGGGACGCGGTGATACATGCGGCGTATTCGGGCGCTGATCTCTGTGAACAACACTTCCGTGAGTTTGTCGAACGGCGGGTCCGCCACCGGGTGCGTGAGGACAACCTCATTCCGGCCTCGGCAACGCCGGAGAATCCCCAGCGCTGGCTCGTCGGACTCTCTGGCGGGAAGGATAGCGTCGTCCTGACGACAATTCTCCACGAGACCTTCGCCGAGGACCCACGCATCGAACTGGTCGCCCTGACCATCCACGAGGGTATCGAGGGCTATCGTGACGAGAGCGTTGACGCGTGTAAGACGCTCGTTGACGAGTTGGGCATCGAACACGAGATGGTGTCATACGAGGAGGAGTTCGATGTCCGGATGGACGCGGTCGCCGAGTCGGACCCGATGGGGATGGCACCATGTGCATACTGTGGGGTCTTCCGTCGGGACCTGCTCAACCGACACGCCCGAGAATTCGACGCCGATCTCGTACTGACTGGCCACAATCTTGACGATGAGGCCGAGACGGCACTGATGAACATCCTCGAAGGTGATGTCGAACAGATTGCCGATCACTATGCGACATCAATCGCCGGACGCGACGAAACCGAGCAGGCGGACGACCCGGAGTTCATCCCGCGGGCAAAGCCACTACGGGAGGTCCCGGAACGGGAGGTCGCACTCTATGCCCATCTCCGCGAGTTACCAGCCCACATCGCGGAGTGTCCGCACGCAGACCGATCGTTTCGGGGTGAGATTCAGACGCTCTTGCACAATCTTGAGGACCGCCACCCTGGGACACGACACTCGATTATGGCCGGGTACGCCGAGTTCGGGGCGCTTGCGGCCGACGCATATGGCACACTCAAGCGGTCATCGAGCGAGGCGTCGACCGGCACCTGCGAGCACTGCGGTCGCTCAACGGATCGAGCGGCCTGTCGAACCTGTGAGTTGTTAGCGGCGGTCGGTGGAGCCCGCCAGTCGGAAAAATGAGCCGACACCGACTGGGTTACCGAATGACGTCAACGCCGCGTTGCTGTTCGACCTGTCGACGGCCGCCGTCGCTTTGGGCACCGTCATAGACGTTGTTGGCCTCAGCGGAGTCGAATTGTGCATCGAGGTTCTGGCTGGCGTCGTTTTCGAGTTCGGCACGTGAGCGGTCGGCCTGTCGCTGGGCGGTTGGGCCGAGGACCTGAGCCGACTGAACGCCGGTCATGATGGCCATCACCCGAACCTTACCCTTGTATTCGTCGCGGATCCGCGCGCCCCAGATGACGTTTGCACTGGCATCAAGCCGCTCAGTGATGTTGTCGGCAATGCCCTCGGCCTCCTTGAGCGTGAGGTCTGGACCGCCGGTGATATGCACGAGTCCGCCAGACGCGCCGCGGTAGTCGACATCCAACAGCGGATGATTCATCGCATCCCGCACGACCTCGTCGGTCTTGTTCTTGTCCTGGGTTTCGCCGACAAGCATCACGGCTACACCGCCCTGGTTCATGATCGTCGTCATGTCGGCGTAGTCCAGGTTGATCAGGCTCGGCTGGGTGATCGTCTCCGAGATGCCCTTGACCGTCTCGGCGATGATCTGGTCCATCACCGAGAAGGCCTTGCCGATGGGCAGGTTCGGGACGTAATCGAGCAGCCGGTTGTTGTCCAGGACGATGATCGAGTCGGCCTCGTCTCGGAGCTTTTCAAGGCCTTCTTCGGCCTTGACCGTCCGGGCGCGTTCGACGTTGAACGGCGTTGAAACCATACCAACGACGATTGCCCCCTGTTCCTTGGCGATCTTCGAGACAACAGGGGCGGCGCCGGTACCGGTGCCGCCACCCATCCCCGCGGTGACAAAGACCAAGTCGGCCTCCCCCAAGACCTCCTTGATCGTTGATTGCGCCATCTCGGTGGCGCGCTCGCCCATCGAGGGGTCGCCGCCGGCGCCGAGCCCGTTGGTCAGGGACTTGCCGACGAGGATCTTTGTATCGGCCTCAATCATCTGCAGGTGCTGTTTGTCCGTGTTGATCGCGATCGACTCGGCGCCGTCGACGCCGATGTTGTACAATCGATTGACGGTGTTGTTACCAGCGCCGCCACAGCCGACGATCACAATCCGCGGATCGCCGAATTCGTCGCCGTCAAAGTCCGTCTCGCGCTGTTCTCGTTCCGCATTGTCAAGAGCCTCTTGGACGATGTCTTGCATGGTTTATGCCCTCGCAAAGGGGTCGGGCTGTCGCTCGACGGGATCGGCTTCTTCATCGATCATGTCGCGCACGGCGGCCCGGATCGCCTCGCTTCGATTCGGATATTGGCCGGATTCGACCATCCGTTCGACCTGTTCGATTTGCTGTTTCGGGATGCGGAGTGTCACACGCTCCATAGTTGGTCTCCCCGTGTTGCGATGAAGACGGCCGTGTACCGCGGGACCGCGTCACATGCCGCAGGTGTAAGACGACCGTCTTACGCATCTAAACGGTTATCGCCATATGTAATAAAGATACCGGCCGTGTAAGACATTAGCGTCGTACACCGGTGTCAATGTCTGTCGGCACCGTCGAGAACGTCCGCCGCTGGCGTGCGTCGGCCACAGCTCGGACAGAACGCCCAGTCGGATCGGATTTCGTCCCCACACTCACAAAATAGCCGGCGGAAAACCTTCTCACCACAGTTCGGACAGTACACGTCATCGGGATCAAGCGAGGTGCCACACTGCTCACAGGTGAGTGCGTCGTCAGACATAGTCGGGTCGGACGGTTGGTATGTCATACGTTCGTCCTGGGTCTGCTTGTCAACGGACGCCGCGTCGGCCTCAAGATTCACAGTCACGTTGACATCCGGCGTCTGGAGGTGGCGATCGATCGCTTCGGCGACAAGGGAGTCGACCCGATCAGCAATGAGCTCGTCGATCGTTCCGGCCTCCGGCGAGGCCCCCTGGCCGGTGGTAGACTCCTCGTGGGAGTCGAGGTACTGACGCAGCGCCTCCCGCATGACCTCACTCTTCGAGGCGTCGAACCGCTCGATGGCCTCAACGAGTTCGTCGTCAGCCCGGAACGTTATTTTGCTCACTATTGTTCACTTCCCCAAGCGAATTTATAAATCATTCGCCGCGTATAACAGACGAATGACGGTGACAGACGACGCCGAAAGGTAACGTTTAATCCCGGCCACCGGATATAACTGAATGCCCGCCCTTAGCTCAGCCTGGTAGAGCAGCCGACTGTAGATCGGCTTGCCCCCCGT
>JBKHFN010000046.1:0-8779 GCA_046540195.1 Salinarchaeum sp. | reverse complement strand
TCCCTGAACGTTATGACGATGCCCAACTGAGGTCGGTTCTCGTGGCCTCGAATCCCGATCTGGCCCGGACGACATCGACACCGTCTGCGTCGGAGTTTGGCCAACTCCGGCGTGTTGCCGACTATCAGTTCGGTACGGGCGCTGGTGTCGGCTTGTTTCCCGACCGATCAGCGCTCACCGTCAAGCGAACCGGCTCCGGGCGTATTGAGCAAGTCTTCGCCGATGAGACGCGACTGGTAAGTCGACGGACGGACGGTCGACTCACTCTCTCGGTCCAGGCGGCTGAACGACTTGCTGAGACTCTTCCTGACCGGTATTGCGTTGCGGTTGGTGCCGAGAGTCGTCCATATGTTAGCGAGGGAAAAAATGCTTTTGCGAAGTTTGTCACGGCAGTCGATCCAGCGGTTCGCTCTGGTGATGAGGTCTACATCATACACGAGGCAACCGTCTTGGGTGTTGGACAGGCTGTGTTATCGGCCAGCGATATGCGGGCGTTCGACCGAGGGATGGCGGTGAAAGTCCGACACGGACGCGCTGAGTGAGTGATCGTCGCGCTGCGTCAGGTATTTGCCGGCGGATCACCTCCACATGGGTATGTTTGGTGGCGGCGGTCTTGATCCGCGGAAGATGGAACAGATGATGAAGCAGATGGGCATCGATGTCGAGGAGGTTGACGCGACAGAGGTCGTGATTCGGACAACAGACGCTGACCTCGTCTTCGAGAATCCCGAGGTCACAAAGATGGACGCTCGCGGTCAGGAGACCTTCCAGGTTGTCGGTTCACCGACCGAACAGTCAACCAAGCCGACGGAAAGTGATACCGTCCCCGCTGTTCCGGAAGAAGACATTCAGACTGTCGTTGATCGGACTGGTGCCAGCAGAGATGCTGCCCGCGAGGCGCTTGAGGCAAACGACGGCGACCTCATTGCCGCCGTCGCTGATCTGGAGTAACGGCCGTGGCCGTATTGCTCGTTCGCGAGGACCGCGAGTATCTGGTCGCTCCTGGAGATACCCTTGAGACTGACCTCGGCGTCTTAGAGGTGCCAGAGACGATTACCCCTGGCGATACAATTGAGACCCACCTCGGAACGGCCTTCGATATCCGATCGCTCCGGTGCCCGGATTTCATCGAGCATTTCAAGCGAACCGGAGCACCGATGCTTCCACGCGATATCGGGCTTATCATGGGCATCACAGGCATTGGTGCCGGTGACCGGGTTCTTGATGCCGGTACCGGTACCGGTGTTCTCGCCGCTACGTGCGGGCACGCCGGGGCTGATGTCGTTACCTACGAACGCGATGCGGAGTTCGCTTCAGTTGCACGCGACAACATGACCCGTGCTGGCGTTGAGGATCGGGTTGACATCCGAACGGCGGACATTACGGAAGCTGTTGAGGCGCTGTCGTCATCGTCGTTCGATGTGATTTCCCTTGATCTCGCAGCGGCCCCACAGGTTATTGACCACGCGCCGGACCTGCTTACCCTCGGTGGTAGTATCGCTGTCTACTCGCCGTTCGTTGAGGCAGCCCGTGATGCGGTCGCGGCCGCACGCGACGTCGGTCTTTCCCGTATCGAGACCCGCGAGACCATCCAACGCGAGATGGACTTTGATAACCGTGGCTCACGCCCCTCCACAAGTGGTGTCGGACACACTGGGTATCTTACCTTTGCCCGACATCTCTGATCACTCGACGTTGGCGATGAGCCGCCAGAGCGTTTCCCGCCCGTCGCTGGCGTCGGCTGGATAGGCGCCCCCGGCCACCCGCAGTCCATCGGGCCGTGTGACCGCTAGCTGGCCCTCAAATATCGTGCCGCGTTCGTGCTTCGACTCGAAGGTGACGGCTCGCCCCGGTATGCCGTTGATTTCAACCGACTGTTGATCGTCGAATGACACGGTTGTCGCGCCTCGATCCAACAGCCGGTCCTCAAGCTGGCTCTCGGCGGCCGAAAGCACCGTCGGCTCGATTGCGGTCTCGACGCTCAGTGGAAGCGGGGGCTGAAAACTGAGACGGCTCGCAAAAAAGAATCGTTGGTCGCGTTCGTAGACGTGTGTGTGTCCAGCGACGCTCACGCCCGGAAGACTAAACAGCGACTCCACCGTCTCGTCGGTGTGTTCCCAATCCGCAAGGTCGGTCTCGGGAATATCCGGTGGCGGTGGTGTCGTCATCGTCGAATAATAAGGGGTGCTGACGTCAGTGGTCGTCTTCACGCCACTTGTGTTCACACTCGGTGCAAACAAAAAAGCGCGTCTCGGACTCGTCGGCTGCACGAATCTGCTGCATGTACCAGTACGCCCGATCGTTTCCACACTCTGGACACTCGGCCTCTGTCGTCGGCAGACTGCTCTCGGTCTCTCCCGTTTCGATGACCTCCTGCACTTCTTGATCGTCAGTTAGTACATAGTCCGCGTCTGGGTCCTTCGGCTGTTTGTGTCCACAGGAACTACAAACCCACAGATCACCGTCCGCTTTCATCATCGAGCCGCACTTGTCGCAGAACTCCATATATAGCGTAGGTCCGGATTCGTTAAGTCACTGTTCCTCTCTGTCGATTCCTTTGTGAATGTCCTCCAGCAGATCTTCAACTGTTTGATAGGTGTCGCTGTTGGCATCGGAAATGACCTCCCCGAGATTGTATTCGCGGCTGTCGTTGATCACGACCACATCCGATAGTTCGACCGCGGCGTCCGACCGGACAATCGGAAACGAACACTCCTTGAGGACCGATTCGACTTGGTCGACCGGTACCTGACGTGGCATATCCGGGACATTGTGGTCTCCGGTCTTTTACCTACCGTCTTTTGTCACACCACCGTCCACAGTGGCTATAGGGATCGCCCCCCCAGAGGTTTGTATGTCCCTCTCCGAAGAGGCCAGGTATCGTCTCGCCGACATCGTCGAACTGCAGCCGACGAAAAACGGCGAGTTACAGGACCGGTGGGGCCTCGACAGTGGGAGTGCCGTGCATCAGTATCTTGAGTCCGAACTGAGTGCATACTACTACCGGGACGAAGACAGTCTCATCCGGGCAACCCCGGAGGCCGTTGAGCTTGTTGGGGGCGACAACGACACGCAGGTTCGGCTCACGCCGGACGAGGCGGATGTTGTTGCTGTCCTGGCTCGCCCGGATGAACGGGCACAGAGTGTTGTTTCAGTTCTGCACGATCTCCGTGACGAGCGTGGCATGGATCCTGCGCCCGATGTCCTTCGTCGCCGACTCAAGCGACTGGTTGACCGTGGACTCGTTGATGTCGTCCGTCGCACCGTTCCAACGTACAAACTCGCTGTCGAACCAACTGCGATCGAGGTGACTGTTTCGGATGAAGAAGACACGGCGACGGTTGCGCACGAGTGATCAATCTTCTCGGGAGAGACGTCGTCGCTGCCGCCGATCGCTGAGTACCCGTTGGTACCGACGTCCTGGTCCCCCTTCAATCGGCCAGTCGTGTGTCCGCCACGTCGGTGGCTCGGGCTCGAAGGCCGGACAGGAGGCGGCACATTCGCGCTGTGCAGGGCATCGCCCCTTGGCGTCACAGGAGGGGAGTAGCCCTGTCGCCACCTCCTTGAGTCCGAAATGCCGGCAGTCCGGACGCATTGAATCGACGTACGACCGCCAGCCCCGCGCATAGAGCCGCTCGGCGATCAGCAGTCGCTTGGTCGTCTTCCACTCTGGACTCACTGTCGTTCCGTCAGCTCGGCTTCCCGTGGTGTCGGTTGCTAACCGATGGGCGTGCCACAGTTGATCAGCGCTATCGGATGCGGGATCGACGGCGAGAATGCCGGCCTCAACGGGGATATCCTCAAGCAGTGCTGGTTCGACCGTCCGATTGGTTTGCCGCGTGGCGACCCATGTTTCGTCGGCGAGGCCAAGCTGGACATCGTATTCAAGCTGGTCGTTGAGTCTGCGCGCGGCACTCGCGTCGAGATCGGGTTTGTTCTCAATCGCGACGACCGCCGCCGGCCATTCTGGATAGCGCCATCGTCGCCGGTACTGAAGCCGACCGCTGGTCTTTCGGGTATCAATGATCCCTCGCGCCTCGGCGCGGTGGACAGCCGCCCGGACGTACCGCCAGGCAAAGTCTGGATCGGGAATCGTATCGCGATACCACGCCCAGTCCGCCGGTGCGTGTCGCACGACCCTGAGGAGGTCCTGATCAAGTGCCTCCGGCCCGAAGGCGGCCCGCTGTCTGAGCGCTTGCTCGCGAGCGATGACCACAACTGTGTCCCATCGGCGGTTGCTGGTCCCGAGCTGCCGTCCGACCAGCACGGGATCGTCGCGATCTCGTGTCGGCGGCCAGTGTCGCTCCACCCACCGACAGACGTACAACTCGAAGGGGAACTCCCGGGACCACTCCACGGAAGAAATGATTTCCCCGGTAATAGTAGGGGTTTCGTTACTGCCCCCGGTGTGGGGTGTCGATCCAGCTACCGATACTCCTCGTCGATGAACCGATGGGCTCGTTTGAAAATCTCACGCGGACCGTCCTGTGTGATGGTGTTAACCGCCTGTTCGTAGTCGCGCCATTGGTGGTCGCGATGCTCTTCGGACAGTGTCGCCGAGGTCTCGAAGGACTCGGCGATGAAGAGGTGGACGGTCTTGTGGATCGTGTTGCCGTTGGCCTCGAAGACGTAGTCGTAGTCTTCACGGAACCCATCGATCAGCCGGAAGTCTTCGATTCCGGCTTCCTCCTTCACCTCGCGGATTGCCGTCTGCTGAAGTTCTTCGTCCCCCTCGACACCGCCCTTGGGAAACTCCCAGTCCCCCGGACGACTCTTGAGGAGGAGATACTCGCGCCGGCCACGCGTATCTCGAAAGAGAATTGCGCCGGCGCTCGTCGCTTCGACTGGCATTACCCTTATATTACCAATGCGGCCGTAAGAGACTACCGGACGTCCCATCGCTTTCCCGTGGTAGCGCTCCGACTAGTGGTTGATGTGGTCTGAGTGACCAACCGGATAATAGATCAGATTAATCAGGGGTCAAACCCCATGATTTATCTGTATCAATACATTCTTATAGCTATATATTATAAATCTGGACTTTCCCGGCGAACTCGGGAGTGTGCCGTATAATTCGATCATCGGCGGTCCGCTCAACGCCGCCGTTGAAGCAGACGCCGAGGCCTCTCAGACAGCGGCAAAGTTTATTGACGACGTCGGATTTCAGACTGCCGATGATGACTAGAGCGCCGAACGCAGGCCGGTTTACGTGACGTTTTCGTATAAGAAGACCGTCGTCAATCCGCGCGATCGCACGCGGCTCAAATCCGCTGGCATCGACCGTCTAGACACCCTCCGATTACAATCAGCCGAGTCACTTGCCACGGCAGCGAGCAACGATGACCGTGAGGTTACCCCGGCGGAGGCAGCTGAATGGCTTGATGCGGCCGATGAACTTGCGACGACCCCTGCAGCGCGTGAGGCAGCCTTTCCTGTTGAACTCGCGGATGGTATTGGTGAGACCTTCGGCGAACGCCTCCGCGAACAGGGAATTGCCGATCTGACCGATCTCGTTGAACACTCTCCCGAGGAGATCGCAGAGCAGGCGAGTACCCAGGAGTCATCGGTCTCCGCCGACCGCGCAACCACCTGGATCGACCGTGCAACCGCTATTCTCGGTGCCGTTGAATCATCTGAACACGACTCATGACATCCAACGACTCATCACTTGTTCAGTACTTCAATCCGCTCAGGCATGCTGACCGCGAGCAACTTGAGGAACGGCTTGACCGCTACCGCGATCAACTCGAAGCACAGGGCTATGAAGTGACCATCGCCGAAGGCGAGCAGGGATTCTTCGCTGGCGTGCTGGTTATTGATGACGAGCAGGGCCGCTTCGGCTTCCTTGAGGACACCGGAACGGTCAATTGGCTCACCGGCGACGTTGGCGGGATCGGGGCGCTCGGGGCGGCAATCGCTCAACGGCCCTCTGAGACGCTGCAGACACAGGTCGAAGACGCCAAGAACGCCGACATCGAGTAGCTCCCTGCTCGTTCTTTTGTTGCTGCGCTGTGTTGAGGGTGTGCCTCCCGAGGCGATGTGATGCCGTGCATATACGGCTACTCGCTCGCCAACCAGCAGGAATCCCATTCTTCACCTATCGCACCGCGGCTTCTGTCGTCTGTGCGGCCTTTGAGGCCTCCTGATGCTGCCTTGCGAATCTCCCGTTGTGTGTTGTGACCTTCTCATGTATCCGGTGGCCCCTTCCTAACGGCTCTCTCATGGCTGTCCTGTATCGGCGATCCCCGATTTGCTATAGCAATATACAGTTTATTACCTGGCGACGGGGCACTTAACCGCCCCCGTCACCTACAGCCATTTGATGGTTCAGAACGTTGCTGAGATTGTCGCGGCGTTCGAACCCGCTGATGTCCATTTGCTCTCTGGGATCGAACACGGGATGCGATTCTCAGAGTGGGTGGACCGCGGGAAGCTCCCGAACTTTGCTGGTCTCACCCCTGAGGAAGTGTCCTATCGGATAGACCGCTGTCTCGACTGGGGGCTTATTGAACGCAAGACGATTCATTATGAGGGTTATCGGCTTGAGTTTGAGGGCTACGACGCACTAGCGCTCAACACCTTTGCTGAGCGAGATACGATTTCCGGGCTGGGGGCGCCGCTGGGAGTCGGCAAGGAGAGCGATGTCTATGAAGCCCGCTCACATCGGCCGGTTGCGCTGAAATACCATCGTGAGGAGATCGCTAACTTCCGTGCTGTCGATAAGGAGCGAAGCTACACGGCTGACCGGGAGCACGTCTCCTCGCTGTATACCGCGCGTCAGGCGGCCGAACGCGAGTATGAGACACTCTCTGACCTTTACCCAGAGGTATCGGTACCCCGACCGATCGACCAGAACCGCCATGCGATCATTATGGAGAAGATGGCTGGCGTTGAGCTCGCAGATGCGCAGTTCGCCGATAACGAAGTTCGGCCGATGCTTAATGCAATTCTCGGTGAGCTGGCAGCCGCCTACGAGGTGGGTTACGTTCACGCCGACATCAGCGAGTACAACATCTTTGTCGATGCATCTGGCCCAACGATCTTCGATTGGCCGCAGTCTGTGCCGACCGATCATCCCAACGCTGAGGAGTACCTCCGTCGCGACGTCACGAACCTCGTCGGCTATTTCACACGCAAGTATCCGAATGTCCTTGAAGGGGTTGACCCGGCGTCGATTACCGACGCGATTGCCGCTGAGTCCTTCCAGACTGTCTCTTAACTCTCATAGGCTAAGTCCCTGTCCTCAAGGAGCAACGCAACGAGCGAAGCGAGTGAGTAGCGCAGTAGGGCGGGGATACAGCCGTACGCTAGTGTCACTCCCCACCGAAACGCGTAAATATATATTCAATATATAGTCGTGTATGGGCACGTTCGAACTGGAAGGGCAAGAAATCATCGACCGTGAAGCGAAGCAGTTCGGCGGGAGTGCCCACGTTACCGTCCCCAAAGACTGGCGCGGCGCAGACCTAAAAGTCATCCGCGTCAGCGACCCCGACGAGACGCAAGACGAGTAACACGATGAACTACAACTACAGGTATCGAATCAGCCCGAACGAAGCCGTCGAATCTGAGTTAGAACGGCACATAGATACCTGTAGGCAACTCTACAACCACTACCTGTACGAACTCCGCAACACCGACGAGTACCTGTCCTATACTGCGATGCAGAATACACTTCCCGACCTGAAAGACTGGTGGGACGACCTCAACGACGTGTACTCGAAAGTGTTGCAGATGGTTGCCCGCCGCGTCAGCGACAACCTCGACAGCCTCAAAGAAAAGAAAGACAACGGGCGCAAGGTCGGGATGCTCAAGTGGAAGCCACCGCGAGAGTATCGAAGCCTCACCTACAACCAGTCTGGTTTCGAACTCAAGAACACGAGTGACCAGACACTCCTCTCATTGTCCAAGATCGGTGAGATGTCGATACATCTTCACCGCGACATCCCTGACGACGCCCGTGTGAAACAAGTCACGGTCAAGCAAGAGAAAACTGGTGATTGGTACGCCATCTTCGGCATCGAACCCGAAGACGACGCGCCCGAAAAACCCGCGTTGGCTGAGATTGACCGTGAGGATATGGTCGGCATCGACGTGGGCATCATCAAGTACGCCCACGACACCGACAGCACGATGGTCGGCAGTCTCGACCTCAAAGCCGAATACGAGCGACTCGAATGCGAGCAACGAGCGTTGAGCCGCAAACAGGAAGGCTCGCAGAACTGGCACGAGCAACGCCGCCGTGTGGCCCGAACCCACACCCGCATCGTACGGAAACGCCGCGACTTCCTGCACAAGTTGTCAGCGTACGACGCTCGGGAGTATGACCTTGTAGCGGTTGAAAACCTCGATGTTCACGTGATGATGCAACTGCGGTCGAACAGTCGCAACCGAGCGTCGGCGTCGTGGCGAACGTTCATCGACTTCCTCGAATACAAGTGCACCCGAGAGGGCACGCATTTCGTGAAAGTCGAACCAGGAGGGACGACTCAAGAGTGTGCCGAGTGTGGGGTTGAGGTAGAGAAAGAACTGTGGGTGCGTGAGCATTCCTGCCCGACCTGTGGGTTCGAGACTGACCGCGACGAGAACGCCGCCTACAACGTGCTACAACGCGGTCTTTCAGAGTTAGGTGTGGGACACGCCGAAGTCACGCCTGTGGAGACTGCACTCCCTACGTCCACGACTGGTTGCTCGTCCACCGTTGTGGATGCAAAGCGCGTCGTTGAAACAGGAAGCCCCACCCTCAAGGAGCGAACCGCGCAAGCGGTGAGCGAGTAGG
>JBKHFN010000045.1:0-9077 GCA_046540195.1 Salinarchaeum sp. | reverse complement strand
AGAGCAACGACAAGGGGCAGATGGACCTCGACGCCGTTCGGGCGGCCTGTTCGGAGGAGACGGCCGCGTTGATGCTGACAAACCCGAACACCGTTGGCGTTTTTGAGGAGAACATCACCGAACTCGCCGAGGCCGTCCACGATGTCGGCGGCTTGATGTACTACGATGGGGCGAATCTCAACGCGCTGATGGGGCGCGTGCGTCCCGGTGACATCGGCTATGACATCATGCACTACAACGTGCACAAGACCTTCGCGACGCCCCACGGTGGGGGTGGTCCCGGTGCCGGCCCCGTCGGCGTCAAGGAGGAACTCAGCGAGTTCCTGCCGAATCCGCACGTCCGGGAAACCGACGAGGGCGAGTATGAGTTCTATGAGCCCGCCCAGACCATCGGCAAGGTTCATGGCCACCACGGCAACTGGCCGGTGCTGCTCAAATCCTTTGCGTACATCTACCGGCTCGGCGATGAGGGGCTCTTGGACATGGGAGAGAAGGCCATCCTGAACGCCAACTATCTCGCCAGTCAGATCGACTTTGAGATCCCCTACGAGCCGTTCTTCCACGAGTTCGTCGCCAGTGCCGGCGAGCACCACGCAACCGATGTCGCGAAGATGATGCTCGACAACGGCGTCCACGCGCCGACGACCGCCTGGCCGGAGATCGTTCCGCAGGCACTGATGACCGAACCGACCGAAATCGAGAGCAAGGACTCACTCGATACGCTCGCGGCTGGCTTCAATGCTGCTGCTCACGCTAGTGACGAGGCGCTACACGAGGCGCCTACCTCGACCAGCGCCCGCCGAGTCGACCAGACCGACGCCGACCGCAACCCGCAACTCACCTGGGACGCCATCGATCAGACCGCCGGCGAACCGGCGGACGACTGACCATCCGCTCCGGTTTCGCTATTAATATTTAATATTGACTGCCGATTACTTCGTATATGGTTGTTGTCAGCGTCTCGATGCCGGAGGAACTTCTCGAACAGATCGATGGGTTTGCCACCGAACACGGATACACCGGCCGCAGTGAAGTCGTTCGGGAGGCCGCACGCAACCTCCTTGGCGAGTTTGAGGACGAACGGCTCGAGGACAAACAGCTAATGGGGATTCTGACGGTCGTTTTCGATTACGAAACAACATCGATTGAGGAGCAACTGGTCTCGCTCCGGCACGAACACGAGGACCTCGTCGTCTCGAACTTCCACAGCCACGTCGGCGAGGGCCATTGCACGGAATTGTTCGTCCTTGAGGGATCACTCGATGATATCTCCTCGTTCGTCGGTCAGGTTCGGGCCACCGGCGAGACGCTGTCGATTGATTACTCGGTGATTCCGGTTGAGGATCTCGCGCCGGCGTGTGTCTGAGCGCCCGCGAGTATTTATTACTCCGCTGTTAATGGACGTTCATGCGGGTACTCGTACCGCTCGATGGATCCGATCCGTCTTGGACGGCGCTTGAGTATGCGCTTGAACAACACCCCGATGAGGACATCATCGTCATGCACGTTGTCAACCCCGTGGCTGGCCTCTACAGTGGCGAGGGGTTCAGCGACTACGAGCAACTCATTAGTGCTGGCGAAGAACGCGCTGAGCGACTCTTCGATGAGGCCCGCGAGACGGCCACCGAGACGTCGGTCGCTATCGACACCGAGACGCGCATCGGCAACCCAACGGAGATGATCCTCGAATGTGTCGAGGATCTCGATATCGATCAGATTGTCATCGGGAGTCACGGCCGATCGGGCGTTTCACGCGTCCTCCTCGGCAGTGTTGCCGAAGCCGTTATCCGACGGTCATCGGTCCCCGTGACGATCGTTCGGTAGCTCAGTCGTCGGCAACCGAGGACCGTGTCGAACTTGGCTCGTCATCGGTCGGTCGGTCAGAGGCAAGTGCTGGCGGCTGTTCGCGGACATCCTCGACGTCCCGCGTTTCGAGGACCTCGCGGTAGGCGTCAGGGAAGACTGTCGCGAACTGCGCGCATGCGTGCTCCCAGTCGGCCAAGAGCTCGGCCGCGCGGTCGCTTCCCGTGTATGCGGCGTGATTTTCGAGCAGTCGACGAAGTATCCGTTCGTCGCGCTCGGTCAGTTGGGGCTCGACGGTGACCATATCTGTGTTGACGCGGTCGGTGAACGTCCCATCGGGATCAAAGACGTACGCGATTCCGCCCGACATCCCCGCGGCGAAGTTCTTGCCGGTCTCGCCGAGTACGGCGACGATACCGCCAGTCATATATTCACAGCCGTGGTCACCGACGCCCTCGACGACGGCCATCGCCCCGGAGTTACGCACTGCGAAGCGTTCCCCGGCCCGCCCGTTGACGTACAACTCACCATCGGTCGCCCCGTAGAGCGCGACATTGCCGATGGCGATGTTGTCCGCTGGATCGTAGGCCGCCTCTGCGGGTGTTGTTACTGTCATTGTGCCGCCGGAAAGCCCTTTCCCGACGTAGTCGTTCGCGGTCCCGGTGAGATGCATCGTGATCCCATCGGTGAGAAATGCCCCAAAGCTCTGTCCAGCCGTCCCCTCGGCGTTGATCGTGATTGCGCCCGACGGGAGCGGCTCCTCTCGTCGCTTGACAACGGTATGTGAGAGGGTTGTTCCAAGTGCCCGGTCCTCGTTGGTGACCGATACGTCGAGTCTTACTGGCGTTCCTGCCTCAATGGCAGGCTCGGCCGCCTCAATGAGAGTTTCATCGAGCTGGCCGTCGATCTCGTGGGTCTGCTCGCGTACCTTCCGTCGCGGACCCTCCCCGGGATCGGCGAGGACCGCACTCAGATCGAGATTCTGTGCCTTCGGGTGTTCAACATCGTCACGCTGGGTCAGACAGTCGACCGCTCCGATCATCGCATCGAGATCACGGAACCCAAGTTCTGCCATGATCTCGCGAAGCTCCTCGGCGATGAACGTCATGTAGTTGATGACGTTATCGGGTTCACCGGGGAATCGGCGCCGGAGCTCGTCTTTCTGTGTTGCAACGCCGACCGGACAGGTGTTCTCGTGACACTGTCGGGCCATTACACACCCGGAGGTGACCAGTGAGGCAGTGCCGAAGATGTACTCCTCGGCACCCAGCAGCGCGGCCACGGCGACATCACGCCCGGTCTTGAGTCCACCGTCGACGCTCACACGGATCCGGTCGCGAAGCCCCGTTCCGACAAGCATCTGCTGGGCCTCTGCGAGCCCAAGCTCCCACGGCAGCCCGGCGTTCTTGATCGAAGTACGCGGGCTTGCGCCAGTCCCCCCGGAGTGCCCTGAGATGTGGACGACATCGGCGTTGGCCTTCGCGACCCCGGCCGCAACGGTCCCGATGCCGGCCTCCGAAACGAGTTTGACGTTGACATCGGCCGCCGGATTCGATGCCTTCAGATCGTGGATGAGCTGCTTGAGATCCTCGATCGAGTAGATATCGTGCAGCGGTGGTGGTGAGATCAGCCCAACGCCTGGCGTTGAGTACCGGACCTCGGCGATCATCTCGTTAACCTTCGATCCCGGAAGATGGCCGCCTTCGCCGGGCTTTGACCCCTGGGCCATTTTGATCTGGAGCTCTTCGGCGGCCGTGAGGTACTCGGCAGTAACGCCGAAGCGGCCGGAGGCGACCTGCTTGACGTTACACTCGCGTTCGGTCCCGAACCGCTCCGGCGGTTCACCTCCCTCGCCCGTGTTCGACTTTCCGCCGATGCGGTTCATCGCGATCGAGTTGTTTTCGTGGGCTTCCGGGGAGAGTGATCCGAGGGACATCGCCGCCGTCGAGAACCGGGTGACGATATCCTCGACCGGTTCGACCTCTTCGATCGGGACTGACTCCCGTTTCTCGGTCTCAAACTCTAGGAGCCCACGGAGCGTCTGGAGGGTCTCCTGTTGTTCGTTGATTTCAGCGGCGAACTCTTGATAGGTTTCGTAGTCACCCTGTCGAACCGCACGCTGGAGTTTCCCAATGGTGTCCGGATTCCACTGGTGGTAAATCCCGTCCGAACGGTTCTCAAACTCACCGTACCGGGCGATATCCTCGGCGTCGTCCCACGCTCTCGCGTGACGTGCCTCTAAGTCGGCCTCGATTTCGGCGGTTCCGATCCCCTCGGTCCGGTTCTCGGTCCCCTCGAAGTACTCCTCGACGAACTCGGAGTCGAGCCCGACTGCCTCGAAGATCTGCGCTCCTTGGTAGCTCTCGACCGTCGAGATGCCCATCTTCGACATGGTCTTGAGCAGCCCCTCCTCAAGGGCTTCGATGTAGTTCTCGATCGCTACCTCAACGCCGATACCCTCATTAGCGGCGCGGTCAGCGATCGTCTCGTAGGCCAGATACGGGTTGATCGCTCCGGCGCCGTAGCCGACTAATGTTGCCATGTGATGGACAGTCCGGGGATCACCCGACTCGATCACGAGCCCACTCCGGTTCCGTAAGCCGTTGCGCACGAGGTGGTGGTGAACGGCACCGGTTGCCAGCAGAGCCGGGACCGGAACGCGATCGGCGCCTGTCGCCCGATCCGAGAGAACGACGATGTCGGCGCCGCCCTCAATCGCGTCGACTGTATCCGCCCGGATTCGCTCGACGGCGTCGGCAAGCGATGTCTCCGTTGGATGGGTAATATCGACGGTGGCTGGCTTCAGCCCGGTCTCGTCGGGCTCAAGCGACTTGATCGCAGCAAGCTCATTGTCGCTGAGGATCGGTGAGTCGACCACCAGCTGGTTGGCGTGTTCGGGCGTTTCCGACAGTAGATTCCGCTGATTTCCAAGCCGACTCTCAAGGGAGGTAACGACCTCCTCGCGAATGTAATCGATCGGTGGGTTCGTGACCTGCGCGAACAGTTGCCGAAAGTATGAGAATAGTGGCCGGTTGTACTCTGAGAGCACCGACAGCGGCGTGTCGTCCCCCATTGAGCCAACGGGGTCTTTCCCTTCGGCCATCATCGGCTCAACCAGCTTCTCGAGTTCGTCGTGGCTGTACCCGTATGTGATCTGGCGCGCGCGTCGGTCCGGGAGCTGTTTCTGGGGGGCCGGATCTTCGGCGGTGAGGTCCGCAAGTTTGACCTGCTGGTCGTTGACCCACTCGGTGTATTTCGTGTCGATGAGGTCATCGAATACCTCTTCGTCAGGGATGACGCGGCCCTCATCGGGATCCGCGAGAAACAGCTGTCCGGGTTCAAGCCGGCCGCGACGCTCGATCTCGCCGAACTCGGGATCGAGTGCCCCTGCCTCGCTTGACATGATGACGCGGTTGTCGGTGGTGATGTCATACCGACACGGTCGGAGACCGTTCCGGTCGAGCACCGCTCCGACGCGGTCGCCGTCGGTTGCACAGACCAGTGCCGGTCCGTCCCAGGGCTCGATGAGCGATGCGTGATAGTCATACCAGTCGCGGCGCTGACCGCTCATCCGCTCATCCTGCTGCCAGGCCTCGGGAATGAGCATCCGCAGGGCGTGTGGAAGATCACGACCTCCCTCCATTAGTAACTCAAGGGCGTTATCGACCGATGCTGTATCCGACTGTTCCTCGTCGGCGATGACCGGACGGATGGCGTCGAGGCCGTCCTCGCCGAGTCGATCATCGGCGAGATCGTTCTCCCGGGCGCGCATCCAGTTGATGTTCCCGCGGATGGTGTTGAACTCGCCATTGTGGATCATCCGTCGGTAGGGGTGCGCCAGGTGCCACGCCCCAAGCGTGTTTGTCGAGAAACGGGCGTGAACCATCGCGAAGGTCGTCTCGAGGCGGTTGTCGGTCAGATCCGTATAGTAGTCCTCAAGCTGGTCGCCGCGTAATAGTCCCTTGTAGACGACGGTCTGACGGTCCAACGAGCACACGTAGAACCGCTCGTCGTCAATCTCTTCGCCGATGGTGGTCTCGACATCGCGACGCCCGACGTACAACGCTCGGTCGAATGCGTCGAGGTCGACTGCATCGCCGTCCTGTATATCTGCACCGGCGGTCACGAAACACTGGTAGATTGCCGGCTCACTGGCAAGCGCCGTCTCGCCGAGACCGGTGTTATCGGTCGGCACCGCACGCCACGCCCGTACGCTGAGACCATGATCTGCCAGAACCGTTTCGACACGGGCTTGGAGCTGTTGACGCTGGTCGTCATCGGTCGGCAAAAAGAGGACCCCGACGCCGTACTCGGCCGGCAGGTCACTGTCAAGTACCGACCGAAACAGTGCATCCGGCCGCTGGACGAGCACGCCAGCGCCATCGCCCGTGTCTGCTTCGGCACCGGTCGTGCCGCGATGCTGGAGATTCGTCAGTAATTCGAGACCATCTGCAAGTACTGCATGCGATCGCCCGCCATCGAGGTCGACAACGACGCCGACCCCGCAGTTTGAACGGGTGTCGGTCGGATCAGCCAACCCGTCTTCGGGCGGTGACCCGGTCGACGAATGATCCATACTCATCACCGATTCCGTATCGGCTGGAAGGATAAAGACCGTTTCCTGAATGTAAACATATTCCCTTAGTCTGATTAAGGACACCGGCGGCATCCGGCGGATAATTGTAAATGATTAATTGGCTGTGACGCCCTGGATCCCGCCCGATCCGGCAACGCCTATTGAAAGACAATGGTCGTTCAGTCGATTTTTAGCCGTAATTGCAAAAATTTGCCCCGTGGCACAGGATTTTAATAGGAAGACGCCAAGCATCAGGTGCAATACGATGACAAACGGAGATCTCACGGCTGACGAACGCGCCGTGCTCGACGATATCGACGATTCGGGCGTCGATTTCCTACGGCTACAGTTCACGGACATTCTGGGAACGGTCAAGAACGTCTCCATCCCCGCGAGTCAGGCGGAGAAGGCCTTTGAGGAGGGCATTTACTTCGATGGCTCCTCGATCGAAGGGTTCGTTCGCATCCAGGAGTCGGACATGCGTCTCGTCCCCGATCCCGAGACCTACGCGGTCCTGCCGTGGCGGAATACCGGTGACGGCAAGGCCGCCCGGCTCGTCTGTGACGTCTACAACACGACGACGGGTGAACCATTCGTCGGGGACCCCCGACAGGTGCTCAAGTCCGTCCTTGAGGAGGCCGAGGCTATGGGCTATACGATGAATGCGGGCCCCGAACCCGAGTTCTTCGTCTTTGAAAAGGACGAGTCGGGCCAGCCGACGACAACCCACGATTCCGGTGGGTACTTCGATATGGCACCGAAGGATCTCGCGTCGGATCTCCGCCGAGAGATCATCTACACCCTCGATGAGATGGACTTCGAGGTCGAGGCCTCCCACCACGAGGTGGCGCGCGGTCAACACGAGATCGACTTCAAGTACGCCGACGCGCTCACCACTGCGGACAACATCGCCACGTTCCGCACCGTGGTACGGGCGGTCGCCGAGAAACACGACCTCCACGCGACGTTCATGCCCAAGCCGATTGCCCACATCAACGGTTCGGGCATGCACACGCACATGTCGCTGTTCGATCCGGACGTAAGCGATCCTCACGAGGCGAATGCCTTCTATGATCCGGATGATAAGTTCAAGCTCAGCGAGACGGCTTATAACTTCCTCGCCGGCATTCTTGAACACGCGCCGGCGATTGCGGCCGTGACGAACCCAACGGTCAACTCATACAAACGACTGGTTCCGGGATATGAGGCGCCGATCTACATCGCCTGGAGCGACGTCAACCGCTCGGCGCTCATCCGCAAGCCGGCAGCCCGCACGCCGGCCTCAAGCCGGATCGAACTGCGGTCGCCAGATCCATCCTGCAACCCATACCTCGCGTTAGCCGTCATGCTCAAGGCCGGTCTCGACGGCATCAAGCGCGATCTTAGCTGTCCGGATCCCGTTCGGGAGAACATCTACGAGTTCGACGAGGCCAAACGCGCCGAGTACGGCATCGAGACTCTCCCCGGGAATCTTGGCGAGGCAATCGATGCTCTGCAGGCAGACGAGGTTATCACCGACGCGCTGGGCGACCACGTCGCCGAGAAATTCGTCGAGGCAAAGGAGTCAGAATACACCGAGTACGTCGCCGAGGTCTCCGAGTGGGAACTCGACCGTTACCTCGAGACCTTCTGAGCCGGCCTGCGACAGTTCGCTCCTTCTATCATTCATTCCCGCTGATCGGCCGCGACTGCCTGTTTGCCATCCGCCCGGTGAGCGAGGCATCCGTCTCGCTTGGAGTGACCAAGCTAAACGATTGTACAATAATGCTGGAAACATCCCGTCCTTTCGCGGATGACTCTCAACCTTATATACTACCCTATCCATATTATTCTTCACGCTCGTCTACTAATAGACGCTATTTTTGGAGTTTGTTCTCAACAACGCTTATGTATGTCTAATCGCAACCAAATAGCGTAGCATGAAAGACGAACGCTGTAAGATATCGCAATTAACCGCACGATCATTCACTCCCCGTCCTCATTCCGTGTCCGCTCCGCAGGCGGGTGATGGAGCATGATGCTTCCACTCCAGGCCACCGAACTCACCGAGCTCGCGACGGCAATCAACGATACGTGGATCCTGACGGTCTCGTTTTTGATCTTCTTCATGCACGCCGGCTTCGCGATGCTCGAGTCGGGACAGGTCCGCTCGAAGAACGTCGCCAACCAGCTGACGAAGAACCTCCTCACCTGGAGCGTCGGTGTCGTGGTCTTCTTCCTCATCGGCGTCGGTCTCGCGAATCTCTTCGCGGGTAACGGCTTTGTCGCCGGCGCACCGTTCCTCGGTGTCGAAGGCGCCTCGAGTCAGTACATCGGCTGGCTCTACGGTGCCGTCTTCGCGATGACCGCTGCGACGATTGTCTCCGGGGCCGTTGCCGGCCGAGCAAAGCTCCGGGCATACGTGGGATACACGTTCCTCCTGTCGGCAATCATCTACCCGATGGTCATCGCGATGACCTGGACCGGGCAAGGGACCGCCGCTGGCGGGCTGGTCGAACGGCTTACCGGCGTTGTCTTCGCCGACTTCGCTGGCGGGATGATCGTCCACGGACTCGGCGGGATTGCTGGCCTGACCGCTGCCTGGGTGCTCGGCCCGCGCATGGACAAGTACGACGACGAAGGCAACACCAATGTGATCCCCGGCCACTCGATGACGTTCGCCGTCCTCGGGACCCTCATCCTCGCGTTCGGCTGGTAC
>JBKHFN010000044.1:0-9103 GCA_046540195.1 Salinarchaeum sp. | reverse complement strand
CTTCAGGGTGCCACTGAACGCCGTATAACCCGCGGTCGGGCGCACTCATCGCCTCGATATCACACACGTCGCTCTGGGCCGTGACCTGAAAGCCCTCCGGAACAGTCGTCACCTCGTCGGCGTGGCTGGCCCAGACCTGTGTCTCAGGAGCTAATGAACCAACAAGTGGATCCCCCGGATCAACAATTTCGACTGTCACATCGGCATAGCCCCCGTAGTCGCCACCGGAGACGGTCCCGCCGAGCGTCTGGGCGATAAACTGCATCCCCAGACAGATTCCCAAAACAGGAACGTCGAGTTCAACATAAGCATCACACCGTCCGGTGCGCTCAATGTCTGGCCCACCGGAAAGCACCAGTCCGTCGGCTTCAATGTCCGCCGGCGGGGTGTCGTTATCGATGATCTCGGTGTCGACTCCGATATCACGGAGCGCTCGCTGTTCGAGGTGCGTGAACTGCCCGTGGTTATCAACGACGTCGATGCGGGTCATTGCGAGAGCCTATCGGCAGAGAGCGGAAAAGTCGTCTGTTCGCCGGCTCAGGCGAAGGTCTTCGAGATCTGATCGTCGTCTTCGTCGGCACTAACCTTCTGCCAGGCCTGCCGGAAATCCGACATACGGACGTCGGTCCGGTCATCCCGGATGGCAAACATCCCGGCCTCCGTACAGGTTGCCCGGATGTCGGCCCCGGAAGCCCCCTCGGCCATCGCCGCCAGCGCGTCGTACTCGAGATCATCCGCGACGGTCATGTCGCGGGTGTGGATCTCGAAGATACGCTTGCGTCCCTCGTGGTTGGGCTTTGGCACCTCGATAAGCCGATCGAACCGGCCAGGACGAAGAATTGCCGGATCAAGCATATCGAAGCGGTTGGTCGCGGCGATGATTCGAATTTCCCCGCGATCCTCGAAGCCGTCCATCTCCGAGAGGAGCTGCATCATCGTCCGCTGGACCTCTGCGTCACCTGAGGTCTTCGACTCCGTGCGTTTCGAGGCGATGGCGTCGATCTCGTCGATGAAGAGCACGGCGGGTTCGTTCTCGCGGGCGACCTCGAAGAGGTCCCGGACCAGCTTCGCGCCCTCGCCGATGAACTTGTGGACGAGTTCGGAGCCGGCCATCTTGATGAACGTCGCGTCGGTCTCGTTGGCGACCGCCTTCGCCATCATCGTCTTGCCGGTCCCCGGTGGGCCGTGCAACAGGACGCCGCTCGGTGGTTCAACGCCAACGGTGGCGAAGTCCTCCGGGCGTTTCAGCGGCATCTCGACAGTCTCGCGAATCTCGAGTAGCTGGTCTTCGAGTCCGCCGATGTCCTCGTAAATGACATCGGGCGAACGATCGACCTGCATCACGCGGGCGCGGACATCGGTTTCATCTTCGAGAGTCTTGACGATTGACCGCGAGTTGTTAAGCGCCACCCGGTCGTCGGGCTCCAATCGATCGCGCATCTCATCGGTGACCTCGGTGAGAAGTTCCTGGTTGTTGCCGTGCTGTTTGACGATAACCCCGTCCTCGGAGAGTTCCTGTACGGTCGCGACAAACAGCGGCGACTGCTTGAGCTTCTTGTTCTCGTGGGTGAGTCGCTCGAGTTTCTGCTGGTATTTGTTGTTCTCGGCGTTCGCGTCGAGGAGCTTGTCCCGCATCTCCTCGTTTTGCGCCTCAAGCACCTCGAGGCGGTCCTGAAGCGCCTCGATCTTCTCCTGGCGCGGAGCCCCCTCGTCGTATGGAAGGTCAAGTTCGAGATCGTCCGCAGAGTTACTCATCGACATTCCGTAGGGGACTGATTCATATGAGGCTTCGGGTGGCCGCTATAATATTCTCCGGAATAATATCCGAACAGAAAATATTACCTTGTAGCATTCATTACCACAGAATGCGATGAGCACCACCGACCGCACGGAGCCCACGCGGACCGAGTCGCCCGCCGAGCAACTGCAGGATCTGCCGCCGAGTTCGAAGCTCGTCTACACCGTTCTCGAACGCGAGGGGCGACTCTCACAGGGACGGATCGCCGATGAGACGCTCCTACCGAAACGGACGGTGCGCGACGCCGTTGCCCGCCTCGAAGAAATCGGTGCCGTTGAGTCGCAGTTCGCCTTCTCGGATGCCCGCAAGCGGCTCTACCGGGTGCGCGAGGAGTTTACGGCGTAGTCCCGCGAACGATTATTACCGCTCGCCGTTGTACACTCATCCATGGCGCAGGTGTTACACACCGGAGATACCCATATCGGGTATCAGCAGTATCACTCTCCGGAGCGCCGCCGGGACTTTCTGCGAGCCTTCGAACGGGTCATCGACGACGCGGTCGACCTCGGCGTTGACGCCGTTGTCCATGCCGGTGATTTGTTTCAGGACCGTCGGCCGGATCTTACCGATCTCCAAGTCGTCCTCGGCGCGCTTCGCCGACTGCGGGCGGCAGACATCCCGTTTCTGGCGGTCGTCGGAAACCACGAGGACAAGCGTGACCAGCAGTGGCTTGATCTCCTCGCGGATCTCGGATACGCCGAGCGACTCGGTGAGCAGCCACGAGTCGTTGGGAACCTCGCGCTCTACGGCCTCGATTACATTCCGCCGTCGGTGCGCGGAGATCTCGACTACGAGTTTGCCTCGACGGACGCCGAGTATACTGCACTCGTCGCGCACGGGTTGTTCGAACCGTTTGACGCTGGCGACTGGGATCCACGGGAAATCCTCGAAGCAACATCGATCGAATTTGACGCCATGCTGCTAGGCGACAATCACACCCCGGGGAAGCGACGGGTCGAGGGGACCTGGCTGACCTACCCGGGCTCAACCGAGCGGGCGAGTGCGAGCGAACGCGCCGAGCGTGGCTATAATCTTGTTCGGACCGACGGCGAGTTGCAGATCAGTCGACGAACCATCCCGACCCGGCCGTTCGAGTTCGTTGATGTAACGCTTGAGGCTGACGAGGGGGCTGAGGTGGTGCGACGGCGGGTCCGGGAACACGATCTTGAGGACGCGGTCGTGATCGTCACGATCGAGGGCGAGGGAACAACGATCACCCCCGGGCCGATCGAGGAACTAGCCCGCGAGGAGGGCGCGTTGATCGCGCGGGTCAACGATCGACGGGAGTTTGAGGAGACGGCGTCCGAACAGACCGTTACCTTTGCCGATCCGGATGCGGCGGTGCGCAATCGAGTCGAACAACTCGGGCTCAGTCCGGTTGCCCGCGAGATTGACCAGACCGTCCGGGATGAAACCGTCGCCGATAGCAACGTCCGGGAGGTCATCCGGGCCCGCATCGACGCACACCTTGAGGATGGACTCGACGGCTTACAGGTGGCACCGACAGACGAACAGGAGACGGACACCACCCCGGCGTCCAGCGGGCAGGCCTCAATGGAGGAGTTTCTGTGATCTTCGAGCGAGTCACCCTCCGGAACGTCCGGTGTTATGAGTCGGCCGACCTCGAGTTGGATCCCGGCGTGACCGTCATCCATGGCCCGAATGGCAGCGGTAAGACGACGATTCTTGAGGCATGTTTCTTTGCGCTGTATGGGGCACGAGCGCTTGAGGAAACCCTCGATCAGTTCGTGACGACCGGTGCTGAGGAGGCGTCGGTGACGCTGTGGTTCCGTCATGCGGGGACCGCCTACCGGGTCCACCGGCGGATCCGTGTTAGCGGCGACCAGGCACAGACAGCTGAATGCGTGCTCGAAGCCCCCGAGGAGACCATCGACGGTGCCAGAGACGTCCGCCGCCGCATCACCGCGCTTTTGCGGATGGACGCCGACGCATTCGTCAACTGCGCCTACGTGCGCCAGGGCGAGATCAATGAGTTGATCCACGCCACACCGGCGACACGCCAGCGCATCATCGACGACCTCCTACAGCTCGGTGCCCTCGAAGAGTACCGTAAGCGGGCGGGTGACGCCCGGCTAGCCGTCGAGGACCGCCTTGGTGAACTCCGGGGCAAGCTCTCCGGAATCGAGGAACGCATCGAGGCCAAAGAGGACAAAGATCTTCATGGCCAGCTCAACGATCTTGAGAGCAAGCTCACCACCGTCGAGAACAATCTTGATACCCTCGATGACCGGATTGAGGAGACGGAGGCAACCCGTGAGGAGACCATCGAGGTGATCGAGTCGTACGACGAAAAACGGTCCGAGCTGGCCGATCTCGAGGAACGTATCGAGGACCTCCGCGAGCGGATTACCGAGACCGAGTCCCAGCGGACAGCCCTCGACGATCAGCTCGATACATTACGTGAGCGCCGAGAGGACCTCCGCAAACGCCGCGATACGCACCTATCCGAGACCAGCCTTGACGACGATGTCGACAGCGAGACGATCGAATCGGCCATTGACGCCGTTGAGACGGACATCGAAGACACCAGAGACACGCTCAAATCGACGGAGTTGGAGATCCAGGAGGCCAAGACAGCCATCGAGACGGCGACCGATCGCGCCGAGGAGCTTGTTGCCGAGGCAGAGACAAAACGAGAAACGGCGACAGAGCTCGCCACAGAGCTTGAGGAAGACGAGGCGACACTTGAGGAACGACGTGAGCGACTTGCCTCACTCGAAGCACAGCGCGATGATCTTGAGGCAACTCTCGATGCAGCCCCAGTCGACCGTGGCGACGCCGAGACCCTCCTCGCCGACCGGGAGGCCCAGCTCGATTCGATCACCGAGGAACTCGCCGATACCCGCGCCGAGCGCGACCAGGTGCGTGAGCGGATCAATCGCGCCGAGCGGCTCCGCGAAGAGGGCCGCTGTCCGGAGTGTGGTCAGCCGGTTGAGGACGCCCCCCACGTCGAGACACTTGAAGCTGACCGCGAACGAAAAGCTGAGCTAGACGAGGAGATCGCCGACCTCGAAGCCCGTCGCGACGAGCTTGAGGCGGCCCGCGAAACGGCCGAGGATCTCGTCGAGATCGAGTCCACACTTGAACGACTTGACGAACAGATCACCACAACACAAGAGCTCATCAACGACCGAGAGACAACGATTACGGACAAACGCGAACGGGTCGAGACTCTCCGGGAGGAGGCTAAGCACCTCGAACAGGAAGCCGAGGACCAGCGCGAACGCGCCGCTGCACAGCGCGAACGGCTCGATGACCTCACCGATACCGTGGCGCGGCTCAACCGTCGACAACAGACCCACCGGTCGCGCAAGGAAACTCTTGAGGCGCTTAAAGAGACCATCGACACGCTCGTCGAGATCGACGAGCAGATGACCCAACTCCGAGAGCGACGTTCGCTGCTCACCGAGCAAAATGACGAGCGACGGGAGACGCTCGCGGAGTTACAAAAACAGCGCCAAGATCTCCGACGCGCGTACGACGAACAGCGCCTTGAAGAGGCGACACAGGCGAAACGCGCGGCCGAAGAAACCCTTGATACGCTCCGGTCGAACCGCGAGGAGTACGCCACGAAGCGTGACGAACTCCAGAACGCGATTGGCGCCGTCAGGGGCGAACTTGAGGAACTTGAGTCCCTCCGCGATCAGCAGGACGCGCTCGTCGAGCGCCGCGATGCACTCGAACACGTCCACGAAGAGGTCTCGGAGCTTGAGGCGCTCTACAGCGATCTCCGAAGCGAACTCAGACAGCGCAACGTCAGCATTCTTGAGGAGTTGCTCAACGAGACCTTCGGACTGGTCTACCAGGCGGACGCGTACGACCGCATCGAACTGAGCGATACCTACGAGCTAACAGTCTACCAGAAGGACGGGGAACCGCTCGATCCCGAGCAACTCTCGGGCGGCGAACGGGCACTGTTTAATCTTAGTCTGCGCGCCGGCATCTACCGGCTGCTCGCGGAGGGCATTGACGGGGCCGCACCGATGCCACCGCTGATCCTTGATGAACCGACCGTGTTCCTCGATACCGGTCACGTCACACAACTGGTCGAACTCATCGGTGTAATGCAAGAACTCGGAGTCGACCAGATTATCGTGGTGAGCCATGACGAGGAGTTGATCGACGCCGCCGACGATCTCGTCGAGGTTCATAAGGATCCAACGACTAACCGGTCGGAACTCGCGCGGCGGACCAAGCGGGCACTCATCGGAGAATGAGTGAGTCCTCCTCACGGGTGAACAGCCAGTATCGTCGGTAGGCAAGGGCCGCGAGAATCAGCGTCGTTCCCAGCAGGATCGCCGCCCACTGAAGCCATCCTAACGCCAGCGCGAGGAGGCCGATCGACCCTGTCAACATGGCTCCGTTGACCAGCATCACGACCGTCCAGAAGGCCACCTTGATCTCCCGGGGCACCTCCTCGGGATCCGGCAGTGACTCGACGAGATCCTCACCGGTCTGGGTATCAAAGTCCGGACTGGCGGCGTCGAGACTCCGGTTAAGGAGCCCGAGCTCGTCATCGTGCTCCTCGTCGTCACCGCCGGTCGAGTCCCGAGTTGACACACCTGAGCGTCGGCGTGAGGGATCAAAAGGCCCCGGATCGAAGGGCTCGCTTGGTCCGTGTGGTATTTACCCGCTGCTCCCAACTATTGCATGATGGAGCGGGGATCAGCGGAGGTGTTCACCGCGCTTGGCACTGTCGGGATTGAGGAGGAGTTCTATGTCGTTGACGACAACGGTCGACCCACGGCCGGCTCTGACGCGTTGGTCTACGAGACCGATCCACCAGCAATCCTTGACGGTCGGCTGGATCACGAGTTGTTTAAATGTATCATCGAGACCCAGATCCCGACGGCAGACGACCTCACGGAGGCCCGTGAGGGGCTCACGGCCGTCCGAGAGGCGCTCATCGCTCACGCCGACGCACACGGATTTAGCGTCGCCGCTGCCGGCCTCCACCCAGCGGCCCGCTGGCGCGAACTTGAGCACGCAGAGAAGCCTCGATACCGGAGTCAACTCGAACGGATCCAGTATCCACAGCACCGCAACACGACCGCCGGGCTCCATGTGCACATCGGCGTGGATGACGCTGACAAGGCCGTCTGGATCGCCAACGAGTTGCGGTGGTATCTTCCCCCGTTGTTGGCACTGTCAGCCAACTCACCGTACTGGAACGGATTCGACACAGGGTTGCAGTCCGCGCGCGGACGGATCTTTGAGGGCCTTCCGAACACCGGAATGCCGACAGCCTTCGAGGACTTTGAGGCGTACCAGACCTTCGAGCAACGGATGATCGAGACGGGGGCGATCGATGATCGGGGAGAACTCTGGTACGACGTCCGGCCTCACACCGCTCACGGAACCGTTGAGGTGCGCACGCCTGACGCCCAGGCCGATCCCGAGCGGACGCTTGCCTTTGTCGAATACGTCCGTGCGCTGGTGCTTGACCTCGCCGCGCGCTACGAGGACGGCGAATCCGGACAGCCCTGTCGGCGCGAGATCCTCGACGAAAACAAGTGGCGAGCGATCCGCTACGGTCGCGAGGCAACGTTTTTGCCGCCAGGAGGAGATGACCCGATCTCGCTTGAGACATTCGTCCGCGAGGAGACCGATCGCCTTGGCATCGATGCCCTGCGCGAGCTCTACGACCGACCGAGTGGCGCAGATCGACAGCGTGCCATTCGCGCGGAGGCGGGCGTCGACACGCTGTGTCGGGCACTCGTAATCTGAACAAGGCTTTTATTGCTGACGGTCCTTTCGTCGTTCAGAAAAGGACTCATGTCTTCGGATAGCACACAGAACGACGATCACGACGAGTCCCCACGTGAGGAGCTCTCAGAGCGACTCGACGAGGGGGCCGACCGAGCGATTGAGGAGTTCGATCAGCGACTGGTAGAGCTGCTCTCTTGGCTGCTCGATACCGAAACGAAGGCGCGGATCTACGTGTATCTCCGGCAGGCCCCCGCCAGCACGAGCGAGGAGATCGCGAAGGGGACAGGATTATACCCAAGTACCGTTCGGGAGGCGCTTGCGGAGATGACCGACGACGATGTCGTCGAACGACACAAACGTGAGAGTGAGGGCGCAGGGAACAATCCGTATGAGTACGAGGCGATGTCACCGAGCGATCTCGTCGGCTCCGCTGCCGATCAGGTCCAAGAACAACTCAACGCCGTGTTCAACTTGGACTCCTACCTTCGCGGTGGCCGACAGTCTAACGATGACACAGAGCCGGTGACGATCTCCGTAGAGGACCAGACCGAGGACGACGACGATACTGAGAGCCGGTAACGGCCCCACCATTTATCCACCAGGAGCGCAACCGGCGGGTATGGACGTTGCCCTGGGTGGTACCTTCGATCCGATTCATGACGGGCACCGGGCGCTGTTTGACCGCGCTTTCGAACTGGGGAATGTCGTTGTTGGCCTGACAACTGACGCACTAGCAGGTGACCTCCGACCGGCGGATCGACCGATCCGACCACACACACAGCGACGGGCCGATCTTGAGGCGGAACTACAGACCTACGCCGATCAGTACGATCGTACCGTCGAAATCGAAGCCCTCGACGATCCGGCCGGGATCGCGAGCGAGCGACCGGCGCTGGATCACCTGGTCGTATCGCCCGAAACGGCCGACGCCGCAGACCACATTAATCAATTACGCCGAGACCGCGGGATGGACCCACTGACCGTTCATGTTGTGGATCATGTGCGCGCCGAGGACGGTGACATCATCTCAAGCACTCGTATTCTTCGCGGCGAGATCGACGAGCACGGACATGTTATCGCCGATGACGGAGCCACACACTCTGCCGTTGGGGAATAACTCAGCGGATTACCACGACGGCGGATCGAAGCCGGCAACGCGCAGCCGCTGTTTCCAGCGCTGTTGTACGCTCACCCGCGAGGTTTCGAGTACCGACGCAACACGCCCCTGAGAGCGCTCCTGGCCAGTGATGAGTGCTGCTGCATAGAGGCTTGCACCTGCGACTGCTCGCTTCGATCGGTCTGCCGTCGGGACATCCTGTAAAAATAGGTCGACCGCCACCGACCGAGCCTCCTCGTCGAGATCGAGTACATCCGCGGCCGTCGCGAGCTCCTCGATCCACGCTTCGTGGACGACCCGATCACGTGCCGGATACACGCTGTGATATTTCTCGGCAGCGAGCAAAAGGATTGGCCCAGTTTTAAGCCCAAACCCGCGGCCACGGGTCGGTATGTCGAGTTATGGTAGTTGGATAGCAACCTCCTCATCGGAAAACAGCAGTCTAAGCCGCTCTACTG
>JBKHFN010000043.1:0-9105 GCA_046540195.1 Salinarchaeum sp. | reverse complement strand
TCGTTCTTCCGAGTCTCTGTTCCAGTTCACCCAGAAGTTCTGTGGGTCACTAACGGGTGTACGGCGGTTCGCCAGGGAATCCGAGATCCGACTCATATGAGAGGTCCTCAATGTCAGTGGGCGTATAGAGGCGCTCAAGTTCCAGCCCGCCGGTGTCGGTGTCGAACTGCTCGCGGCGTTCGCCGAAGCGGTCGAGGGTCGACGTGAGTGTGTCCGTTTCCCACGACGATTCGGCCTCGCGGATCCGGTCGAGATCCTCAGGATCAAACATGAGCGTATACTAGACGGGGACGTGACGAGCGGCTTAAGTGCTCTGTCACGGCGGTGGGACTATCGGATCCAAGACAGATAATATGAGCGGACGCGCATCAATCGCCCCGACGGTGAGTCTAGAGATCGTACTTATAGGTCGCGTTTTCGGCGTCAATCCCGAAGTCCTCGGCATCCTCGGTAGGATCGGACTCGGTAGAATCCGGACCCGCCGACTTGAACCGCTCACGGAGCCGGTCAGGCATCTCGAAGGTATCAACGGCGATTGCCACGGCAATCGCGTCCTTCTGGTCGTCGCGAACGGTTTCAAGCGTGTCTTGTAACACCGGTGGGAGTTCCTCGGTTGGCACTGGCGTGAAGCCGAACTGGGTGAAGTACTCGGGCTGCTCCGTCAGCGCGTAGAGACGATCAAAGCCGGCGTCGCGTGCCGTCTCGACAAGTCGTTCGAGAACGTGGGCCCCGACACCCTGGGACCGCCAGTCCGCAAGGACCCCGACGTTCCGTACCTCACAGACTGCCGGATCGGCGTCACGGTGGACGTGGATCCGACCAAATCCGGCCTTATCGCCGGTGGTTTCATCCACCGCCACAACATAATCGCGTGACCGAAACGCCGGGTCCGGGAGCGACAACTCTTCGAGCTGATCGAGTAGCCACGCCTCGTCCCGATTCTTTGCGTCCCGGACGTACATACACGGCCATACGGCACCCGCAGCAATAGGCGTTTGGTCGTTAGTTTGTCGCTGTTGTCACCGACCCGTGGGTAATATTCGTTCCGAGGACAGAGAAGAACTCGGACAGCCACTCGGGATGGTCGGGCCACGCCTGGGCGGTGACCAGGTTTCCATCACGCGTGACCTCGTCGGTCCACTTGGCCCCCGCCGCCTCGATATCCGAACGGAGGGCAGGATAGGCCGTACAGGTCCGGCCGTCAAGGACGTCCGCTGCCGACAGGATGAGCGGCCCGTGACACAGCGCAGCGACGGGTTTGTCGGTCTCAAAGAAGTGCCGAACCATCTAAAGGACCGCATCGAAGGTGCGGAGGTACTCCGGGGCACGACCGCCTGGCAGAACCAGTCCGTCGTAGTCAGCCGGATCGACAGCTTCGAAGTCGTGTGTGAGCTCGAAGGCGTGTCCTGGCTTCTCGGTGTAGGTCTGGTCACCCTCAAAGTCGTGAATCGCCGTTTTACAGACGTCACCGGCCTCTCGGTTTGGACAGACGGCATGGACGTCGTGACCGACCGCTTGTAACGCCTGGAACGGCACCATCGTCTCGTAGTCCTCGGTAAAATCGCCGACGAGCATGAGCAGATTGTGTGGAGGCATGGGAACTACACCCACAGAATATGTCCGGACAACAATAAATGTCGGTCCCGGGCTACAGGGAATTCTTGATCCGATCGAAGAACCCCTGCTCGACCTCAATATCCTCGCCACCGGCCTCGGCGAAGGCCTCAAGCGCCTCGCGCTGGGTTTCGTTGAGCGATTCTGGGGTGACGACCTGGACGGTGACATAGAGGTCACCGGAACCCCGTCGTCGCAGTCGCGGCATGCCCTTGCCGCGGAGTCGGAACGTCTCGCCGCTCTGGGTGCCCGATGGTATGTCGAGTTCGACATCGCCGTCGAAGGTCGGGACGGTAACCGAGTCACCGAAGACAGCCTGGGGGAAGGAGATGGGCTTGCGGAATCGAAGCTCGTCACCCTCACGTTCGAACTCGTCGTGCTCGCGGACAGTCACATCGATCAAGAGATCACCGCGTCGTCGACCGTCGTCGCCGGGAGCGCCTTCGCCCTCCATCCGGAGGGTCTGTCCGTCCTCAATGCCGGCCGGAATGTCGACCGTGAGCGTGACCTCACGGCGAACAGTACCGGAACCGCCACAGGTCGAGCAGGTCTCGTCGTAGATCTGACCCTCACCCTCACAACGCGGACAGGTCCGGGTCTGCTGGACCTGGCCGAAGGGTGTCCGCTGGACACTTCGAACCTGGCCGGCACCGTCACACTCGGGACAGGTTCGGGAGGAGCTACTTGGCGGATGGCCCGTTCCATTACAGTCCGGACAGGGTTCGGGGCGTTCGATTGAGAGTTCACGCTGCCCCCCGTGGTAGGCGTCCTCGAGATCGATCGTCAACTCCGTTCGGAGGTCACGGCCTCCACGGCTGCGGCCGCCGCCACCGCCGCCAAAGAATTCCTCGAAGATATCCTCCATACCGCCGAAGGAACCTTGCCCACCAAAGGGGCCACCCCCCATGCCACCGGCACCGGCCTGGGCCCCTCCAGGACCCTCTTGATCGAAACCACCGCGTTTCTCGGCTTGCATGTATCGCTCATGGCCGAGCTGGTCGTAGGCGCGGCGCTTCTCCTCGTCGGTGAGCACCTCCTTGGCCTTCTGGAGCTTCTGGAACTTCTCCTTGGCGTTGGGGTCGTCACTCACGTCCGGATGATACTCCGTCGCCTTGTCGCGGTAGGCCTGCTTGATCTCCTCTTCGGTGGCGTCCTGGCTCACCCCGAGGATTTCGTAAAAGTCCGTACTCATCCGTTAGAACACCAGTTGATAGGCGGTAGTCCTACTTGAAACGTCCGGAGCGAGAGTCAGTTGTTGGACTGCTTGTCGTCGTCGTCAACCTCTTCGAAGTCGGCATCAACGTACTCCTCATCGTCATCGCCGCCGGGAGCCCCGGCGCCTGGGCCAGCGGCTCCGGCGCCCGGACCAGCGACGCCTCCGGCGGCACCGGCACCTGCACCGGCCGCGCCAGCGGCCGCCTCCTGCTGGTACATCTGCTGACCAATCTGCTGGAGGGCCTCGGTTAGCTCCTCAACGGCCGAATTAATCTCGTCAGCAGCAGCATCCTCGTCCTCAAGGACCGTCTCGACGTTCTCGATTTCATCCTCAATCTCCTCGATCAGTTCATCGTCAACGTTCTCCTCGTTCTCCTCGATGAGGTTCTCGGCGCGCTGGATCGCCGCTTCGGCATCGTTACGCGCCTCGATCCGTTCACGGCGACGCTGGTCTTCTTCGGCGTGTTCTTCGGCCTCCTGTTGCATCCGTTCGATCTCCTCGTCAGAGAGGCCAGCGCCACCCTCGATGGTGATCGACTCCTCGTTGCCGGAGCCCTGGTCCTCCGCAGAGACGTTGACAATTCCGTTCTCGTCGATCGAGAAGCTGACCTCAATCTGGGGCGTGCCAGCGGGCGCTGGCGGAATCCCCGTCAACTGGAAGGCGCCGAGCAGTTCGTTCTCTTCGGCGATCTCGCGCTCACCCTGGAAGACGCGGATTTGGACGGAGGTCTGATTAGCAACGGCCGTGGTGAAGACCTTTGACTCTTCGGTCGGAATCGTGGTGTTCTTGTCAATAAGCCGTTCGAAGAGACCACCCTTGACCTCGACGCCCAGCGACAGCGGCGTCACGTCAAGCAGGACAATGTCGTCGACATCGCCCGCGAGGACACCGCCCTGGATGGCAGCACCGAGCGCGACGGCCTCGTCGGGGTTGACGCTCGTCTGGGGATCAATACCGGTCATCTCCTTGACCTTCTCGCGCACCTGGGGCATCCGGGTCGAGCCACCGACAAGGATGACCTCGTCGACATCGTCGGTGTCGTATCCGGCATCCTCAAGCGCCTGGTTGGTCGGACCGACAGTCCGCTCAAGGAGATCATCGGTGAGCGACTCGAAGGTCGCCCGGGTGAGGGAGGTCTCAAGATGCAGCGGTCCGTCATCTGTCGCCGTGATAAACGGCAGGTTGATCTCGGTCTCCTTACGCGAGGACAGTTCGATCTTCGCCTCCTCGGCGGCGTCCTTGAGCCGCTGGAGGGCCTGCCGGTCCTCACGGAGGTCAATGCCGTGTTCATCCTCGAAGTCATCAGCCAGGTGATCGATGATGGCCTGGTCCCAGTCGTCACCACCGAGATTGTTGTCACCGTTTGTCGCGACAACCTCGTAGACACCACCGCCAAGTTCGAGGACGGACACGTCAAAGGTCCCCCCACCGAGGTCGTACACAAGAACTGTCTGGTCGGACTCATCATCAAGCCCGTAGGCCATTGAGGCCGCCGTCGGTTCGTTGACGATTCGTTCGACCTCGAAGCCAGCAATCTCGCCAGCGTCCTTCGTGGCCTGTCGCTGGCGGTCGTTAAAGTATGCCGGGACCGTGATGACAGCACGCTCGATCTCGTCACCGAGATAGTCCTCGGCGTCGCGTTTGATCTTCTGGAGGATCATCGCCGAGATCTGTTCGGGCGTGTACTCGTCGTCATCGATCTCGACGGTATAGTCCCCCTCACCCATGTGCCGCTTGATCGACTGGATCGTGCGGTCGGGGTTCTGGACGGCCTGGTTCTTCGCCGGCTTGCCGATCAGCCGCTCACCATCGTCGGTGAAGGCAACGACCGAGGGCGTTGTGCGTTCGCCCTCGTTGTTGACGATGATCTCCGGGTCGCCCCCCTCCATGATCGCAAACGCGCTGTTCGTCGTTCCAAGGTCAATTCCGAGAATCTTCTCGCTCGCCATCTTAACCTCGGGTAAGGGATTGATCCGTAAAAACGCACCTATCGCGCCATACCGGCCGAAGTGGGGCTCTCACTCGGGGGTCGACTCGGGGTCGGCCGAGGCTTCGGACTCGGGTTGGCCGGCACTGACGGAGACCTGTGCCGCCCGCAGGATCGAATCGTTCATCGCATAGCCCGGTCGGTAGAGTTCGGCGACAGTTCCCTCGGGGGCGTCAGCCTCCGTCCGGAAGACCACTTCGTGCCGGGTTGGATCGACCTCGGTTCCCGGTTCGGGCGATATCGTTGTCACCCCCTCGGCGTCGAGCACTCGGTCGAACTCCTGGGCCGTCATCCGAAGGCCATCCCGGAGGCTCTCGACGTCGTCGCCTTCCTCAAGCGCCCGATCAAGATTGTCCCGAACATCAAGGAGACGCTCGATGAGCTTTTCGGTGGCCTGCTCGCGGATGCGCTCCTGTTCGCGCTGCTGGCGCTTCTTGTAGTTCTCGAAGTCGGCCTGCTTGCGTTTGAGACGGCCCTCAAGGTCCTCAACCTCATCTTCAAGCGCGGCGATCTGTTCCTCGGCCTCCTCGAGTTGGCGTTTGTACTCCTCAATCTGATCCTCCTCAGCCGCAAGTTGACGGTCGTGTTCCTCGAGAATCCGTGAAGCGTCCGTGGCGAGATCCTCATCGTGCGTGGCAATCCGATCGAGGAGGTCGTCGACGGAGACAGAGTCGACGGAATCATCGGTCATATATTGAGACAACCGCCGAAACCGCATAAGGGTCTTGACATCCGCACCACCAGACCGGTACCGATAAGCCCCCGTTGCCGCGACATGCGCGCATGTCGCTGCTGGTACCATACGACGACTCCGCGCTGTCGCAGACCGCTCTCATGCGGGCTCGACAGTTTGGAGCGGCGATCGACGAGGAGGTTATCGCACTCGTTGTTGTCCCCGATAACGTACAGTACGTGCGCGATCGGGACTGGCTCGACGAGGATTAGCCGTTCGACCGTGATCGGGTCCACCGCGGACTACGGATAACCATCGAGAAGATCGCCCCTGAGGCCACAGTCCGCTTTGAGCGACCTGGTGACAGCGACGAGCGAGCGTCGGTGACCGACGACGTCGTCCGCACAATTCGACGGGTGGCCGCCGACATCGATCCAACGACGGTATTTATTGGGAGTGAGAACGCCGGTGATGCGGCACCACCGGTGTCAAGCGTCGGGTCACCACTCTCGGAGGATCACGGCTATGATATTTACATCGTCCATGAAGTCCAAGAGTCGGCCACCGTCGCGTGATCACCACGGCGAAAGTTCGCGACGACGGCCCTTCGGGACCGTCGACCGTAACTCGCCGTAGACGTACAAGCCAACCCCGAGTGGAACCGACCGATCGGCCACCGATAGCGTGGCAATGAGATACCCCCAGTCGCCGTCCCAAGACAGTTTCTGGTCCTCGCCGGCGATGAACGCGCGCGCCTCTTCCGGCGAGAGAGCAATGACGTTGCGCGTAGCTGCCGCGCCGAACCGCTGGACGGCGTTCGTCGTTGGTTTCCAGTGCTCGCCGCGGGTACGCAGGGCCAGCATCCCAAGGCCTTGGATGGCAACCGGATCGGGCTCGGTCCCACGAGCGATCCAGATCTTGCCGTTGCCACGCTCCCAGAAGCTGAACCCGTCGAAGGTCGCTTGCGGAATGCCGTAGCGATCGGACCACCACGTACAGACATCCTCACGGGTTGGACGGTCGTCGACCGACCGATCGGCTGCCGTCGCCGAAAGCCGATCGAACCGTTCGCTGTCGGTCATGCGCCCACCTCGATGGTCGCACAGAAGAACCCGCCGGTGTCATTGTGGTGGGGATAAATCCGGGCAGCGCGGCGGACCGCCGGATCGTACGTCTCGCCGTTCCACTTGGTCACCCCCGGAGCATGTTCGATTGGTAGATCTTGGTCGACGAGCCGGCAGTCCTCTTTTTCAAGGACGTGATCAAGGACGGCCTCATTCTCTTCAGGAGCAAAGGTGCAGGTCGAGTAGACGACACGGCCGCCGGGTGCAGTTAGACGGACCGCCCGACGGAGCAGCCCTTTCTGGACGCCGCTTAGTCCCTCAACGTGGTCACGGCTCCACCGATCGAGTGCATCAGGATTCTTCCGGATGGTGCCCTCACACGAACAGGGGACATCAACCAACGCGGCATCGACTCGGTCGAACGAAAACGCCTCAAACGAGAGTTCGCGACCGTCACGGTTGGTCACCGCGACGTTTGTGAGACCGAGCCGTTCGGCATTTGATCGAAGCGCTGAAAGCCGGCCAAGGTTACTATCGTTGGCGATCAACCGACCGCGGTCGTCCATCAGTGCGGCCAACTGCGTCGTCTTGCTCCCTGGGGCCGCACACGCATCGAGGACTCGGTCACCAGGACTAGGATCTAATAGGTGGGCGGGCAGCGCAGAAACCTCCTCCTGGCCGTGCACCCAGCCGAGATACCAGCCGAGCGTCCGGCCAGGCGCGTCCGTCGCAAGTCGTAACAGCCGGTCGGACCAGTCGACTGGCTCGTAGGCGATTCCGGTCGTATCGAAAAGCGATCGGACGGCTGCCGGCGTCGTCTTGATCGGATTCACGCGAACGACCTTCGGCAGCGGCCGCCGACAGGCCGCCTCGAACGCTTCGAAGTCATCGATGATCGGCCGGTACCGCTCGAGTACCTCCATGGTCGTCGAATGCGGGAGCGGCGTTTGTCGGTTTCGACACGATTGGAAGGGGCCCTTTCGCAACGCTTAAACCGCAAACGCGACCTAACTTGGAGTGTCCTCGCGGCCAATGCCGCGAAGTGTGCGCGGGTAGTGTAGTGGTATCACGTGACCCTGCCACGGTCGCAACCCGGGTTCAAATCCCGGCCCGCGCATCTCTTGTCTGGAAATTCCGATGGATAGTGTCTCCTGAAGCGATTCACTACCCGAAGATGCCCGCCGCCCGATAAATCACTCCGACACCGATCAGGACGCCTAGCAGCACAAACAGGACGTTCTCAAAACGGGGGTCACCAGGTTCAATCGGCCGGTCGCGCGGGGCTCTCTCAGCGGTATCCGGGCCGGGCTCAACCGGTGGTTCGGACATGGTTGTGATATATCGTCTGCACTCAAGAGGCTCCCGGGATCACTCGATGCGTTCGCCCGGGACCGCATCCCCGTGAGTCGTCAGGAGATCGGCGTCATCGCCAGCTGCAAGCAACATCCCATTCGACTCAACACCGAAGAGCTCGGCTTTCTCGAGATTGGCGACAACGATGATTTTTGTTCCAGGCAGCTCGTCGACATCGTGTAGCTGCCTCAGTCCGGCAACGAGTTGTCGGGTTTCGACGCCGATGTCAACCTCAAGCCGGAGTAGCTCGTCGGCCCCCTCAATCGGCTCGGCCGATTCGATCCGGCCCACCCGGAGATCGAGACTCTTGAAGATCTCAAAGTCAACGCGGTCTTCAACAAGCGGTTCGAGTTCTGGAGTGGATTCCTCTGAGTCCATCGCCGTCTCCTCAATGCGTTCCTCAAGCGCCGTCTCAAGCGTGTCGATCTGGTCGTCTTCAAGCTGATCAAACGGCGTCTCCGGTGCCGTGAATGAGGCAGCGGGGGCCTCAAGTGCGGCGTCGATTGACACCTCGTGAACCGATCGACCGTCGCCAACGTGGTCCCACCACGTTGCGGCCTTTTCCGGCATAATCGGCTCGGCGAGCACGGTCACCGCGCGGGCCAACTGGACACAGTCACGGATAACTGTCGCCGCCGCCTCAGGGTCCTCGTCAATCAGCTTCCACGGTTCGTTACGCTGGATGTACTCGTTTCCGAAGCCGGCCAGTTCGACGGCAAGTTCGCCTAGATCACGGATCGCGTACTCGTTGACGGCAGCCTCGAAGTCCGCGATAGCTGTCTCGATGCGTTCGATGACCGCTTCGCTTGGCTCGGTATCCGGGGTGCCGTCATAGTGTCGGTCGGCAAATAGCAGTCCGCGGTACAGGAAGTTCCCCAGCGTATCGGCCAACTCGCCGTTGACCCGTTGTTGGAACTTCTCCCAAGAGAAGTCAACGTCCTGCTGGAGTCCGCCGGTCGTCGCAAGATAGTACCGCAGCAGATCCGGATGCAGTCCCTCTTCGAGGTATTCATGCGCCCAGATTGCCCGGTTTCGGCTCGTCGAGAGGCCCTTGCCGTTAATCGTAATGAACCCGGTCGCACAGACCGCCCGTGGCTCGATATAATCAGCAACATGGAGCATCGCCGGCCAGAAGATGGTATGATGCTGGATGATATCTCGGCCAATGATGTGGACAATCTCGCCATCATTCTGCCAG
>JBKHFN010000042.1:0-9196 GCA_046540195.1 Salinarchaeum sp. | reverse complement strand
AACATCTCTGTGACCCATTATGATCGCCGTGCCGTACCCCTATTCAACACAGCACCAAACTCAAGGGCTGTCTCGTTGGCCTCGATAACTGTGCCATCGGGATCGAGCAGGCCGGTAAACTGGTAGGTGTTGTCGAACACTGCCTGAAAGCGGCGTTCGCGCGCTTTCCGCTCGGTGAGGTCCCGCCCGATCCCGACCAGTCGCGTGATCTGCCCGCCGTCGGTGATCGGCCCGCCGGTAAACTCATGCGGGATCCACGCGCCGTCGGCGGTCTCAAAGCGCGCTTCGACAGTGATGGGTTCGCCATCCTCGAAGACTCTGGCGATGGCCGCCTCGACGGCGTCGACATCTGGATCGGCGATGAAATCCGCCGGTACCATCTCGGCGATAGCGGCGTCGTCATAGCCGGTCACGGCGCTGAAGGTCTCGTTCCACCGGAGGAACTGCCCCTCGGTGTCGAAGACATACAGTGCGTCCGGCAGGGCGGACAGTACGCTCTCGGTGAGTGCACGCTCCTCCTCAAGCGCCGTCTCGCGACGGCGGCGTTCGGTGACGTTCCGGAAGTATACCGATAGGCCTGATTCCGAGGGGAACACCCGGAGCTCGAAGACCTGTTTGAGTGGTGCGTATGCCGCCTCGAAGGTGACCGGCTCCTGTGTGTCCATCGCCTCGCGGAACCGTTCGATGAATGTCGGGTCGTCGTCAACGACGGCCTCGAACGCCTGACCGCGGAGCGCTCCTGGCGTGAGTTCCCGCCCGAGTGTCTCCTCAAAGCGCTGGCGAGCGCGCTCGTTGAGGTACGTGAACCGGTAGCTGGCGTCGAGGGCGAAGAAGCCGTCGGTCATCCGATCAACGATGCCGGTGGCCGGCGTGTCCACTGTGGCGGACGTGAGGATGTCCTCAACGCAGTCGGCGAGGTCTACTGGATCGATTGTCTCCTCGTAACTACAGTAGGCGGCGACGTCAGCTGTCACCGCCTGACTGGCGAGTGCCTCTGAGCCGTCGGTGGTAACCAACACGACCGGCACGTGGTGCCAGCGCTCGGCAATCGTCTCTGCGAGCGCGATGCCCGTTGTGGCTGGGAGGGCCTGCCGCGTGAGGACGAGATCCGGGGTATCAGAAGCGATGACCTGCTTGGCGTCGGTAGCCGTCTCAACTGTCCGCACGGTCGCTCCTGTCTGCAGATCGTCGCGGACTCGATTTGAGATCGCCCCCACGACCAGTACCACTGGGGCCTCCATGCGCTGTCTTCGATCTCAACTCCCAAAGGTCGCCCGGCGTGCGGCGGAGCGCAGTCCTGCCGGCGTCGATCAATTTATTGATCTCGGTCAACCGGAAGCCCACATGGCCCAACAGAAACCGGAGTGGCTCCGCCGCGAACTCACAGGCGTACGCCGGCAGTACCGACGCGTCCATGAGGCCGTTGATGAGCAGTCACTACACACCGTCTGCGAGGCCGCCTCCTGTCCCAACCGCGAGGAGTGTTGGGCCCAGCAGGGGACCGCCTCGTTCATGATCCTTGGTGACCGGTGTACCCGTGACTGTGCCTTTTGTGACGTGCCAACGGGCCACCCCGACCCGCCGGACGCCTCTGAACCTGAACGGCTGGCAACGGCAATCGCGGAGATCGGTCTTGATTATGTTGTCGTCACTTCCGTCGACCGTGATGACCTGCCCGATGGTGGCGCTGAGCACTTCGCCGACTGCATTCGCGAGATTCACGAGCGCTCGCCCGAGACGAAAGTCGAGGTGCTCATTCCGGACTTCATGGGTGATCCCGAGGCACTCCGGACAATCGTACGGGCCCGACCAGATGTTATTGGCCACAACCTTGAGACGGTTCGGCGCCTCCAAGGCGAGATTCGTGACCCGCGAGCGGGCTACTACCAATCATTGTCGGTCCTTGAGAAGCTCACAAAGTTTGCTGATGGTGACATTTATACAAAGACCTCGCTGATGCTCGGCTTTGGCGAGACAGAGACGGAGGTGCTTCAGGCCATGGACGACCTCCGAGGGGCGGCCGTCGATATTCTCACGCTGGGGCAGTACCTCCAGCCGTCGTCGGCACATCCCCCAGTTGAGGAGTACATCCCACCCGAGCAGTTCGACGCCTACGAGGAGGCCGGCGAAGAGAAGGGCTTTCTGTACGTTGCCTCGGGCCCGACCGTCCGCTCGTCTTACCGAGCCGGGGAGTTCTTTATCGAGAATGCGCTTGAAGCGGGCATCGAACCGGACACGCTCGGCGAGTGACGGTGGTGGCAAACGGCATCCTCGTCCTCGACAGACGCGACGCCTGCTTGTGTGGTCGATTGCGGAAAATGCGAGGCAAAAGCCTCGCCCTTCAGGGCGGGGATGCAGCCGACAGACGTCACCACGCCGGGTGAGGAAGTTGCCTTCGGGGTAGCGTCGGAAAGCCCGACGCCCTACGAAAGGATTCTCGCGCTTCAGCGCGTGGAGGATGTCAAACGTAGATGGACAGCGTCGAGACGCAGTGTATGGCTACGGGGCTCCCACCGGATGTCTCTGGTGATCTCATCGCTGGAAGTTCCAGTCGTCGCTTTGATACCGGGTTGTCGCGAGTTCGCGCGCCCGGTCAAGTTCGGACTTGCAGTAGTCGTCCTCGTAATAGTCTTTTCCGATCATGAACGCCTCAATGAGGGCCGTCCGGAGATCCTCCATCGAGTGATTGGTCAGCGATCGAACCGTCTGCACCCGATTGTGTGCCTGTTCGATCAGCTTATCAGAGATTTTCTCGGCGTCGACCTGTAGCGCCGAGAACATTGTCTCGGGATCAAGGTCGTACAACACGGTGCCGTGTTGAAGCAACACGCCATTGCGCCTGGTCTGTGCGTTCCCCGAGAGTTTGCGGCCGTCGACTTCGACATCGTTGATCGGCGCAAACGTCGCGTCGATCCCTAGTCTATCGAGTGCGTCGATCAGCCACCCACAGATCTCCTCGTAGCTCTCGACGACGTCCGAGGGTAGTCGGGCTTCGGGAGCGATCACTGAGTAGGTCAACTCGCCGTCGTAATCGTGATAGACGGCGCCACCGCCGGTGCGCCGGCGGACGTAATCAATGTCTTCGGTCTCGCAGGTCTCGACATCAACCTCTTTGTGCATCCGCTGGAAGTATCCAATCGAGACTGCTGAGGGGTGCCACCGGTACAGCCGGACAACCGGATCAGCACCGGTGGCGATCTGCTCTTGGAGCACCTGATCAATCGCCATGTTGGTGTAGGCGTCGAAGGTCCCCCGTGGGATTAGCCGCCAACTCATCGCACTCCCTCCACCCGTTGGCGTCTCCGCGGTGGGTATCGATGTCCCGACATGGATGCTACCGAGCGTCGGCCGGTTTACTGGCCTAACGGTTGTGGCCGATCCTGCCGCCGGATCCTGCCCATTCGATAATGGGGAATTTATATACTCGCGCCGCTGTGCCGTGACTGATGGCGAGTGACCACTCCCGTGGACAGGCCGTCTCCGCTCGATCGCTCTCACACGATCGGCCGGATGACGCGGCGTACCAGGCGCTGGCTGCTGATCTCCGCACACGGGTCGATGGTGCTGTACAGTTTGACGAGTACGCGCAGGTGTTGTACGCTTCCGACGGGAGCATCTATCAGGCCCGTCCGGCAGGGGTCGTCCACCCAACATCGGCTGCTGACGTACAGGCGGCCGTCGAGGTGGCAGCCGATCATGAGGTGCCGGTGTTGCCCCGCGGTGCCGGATCGTCACTGGGCGGTCAGACCGTTGGTCCGGGCTGTGTCGTGCTTGATTTCACGACGCACATGGATGATATTCGCGAGATTCGTCCCGATGACCAGCGGGCGCTCATCCAGCCGGGGGTCGTTCAAGACCATCTTGACGACCGACTGGCTGACCACGGACTCAAGTTCGCGCCGGACCCTGCCTCCTCGAACCGCGCGACCGTCGGTGGCGGGATCGGCAACAACTCGACGGGGGCGCACTCGGTCCGGTACGGCATCACCGATGCCTACACCGAGGAGCTTGATGTCGTCCTCGCCAATGGTGAACTCATTCACACGCGCGAGGTCGTCCTTGACTCCCCCGAGTACGAAGATATCGTCGCAAAGGACGACGCCGAGGCCCGCATCTACCGCACTGTTCGGTCAGCCGTTGAGGACAACCGCGACGAGATCGACGAGCGGTACCCCGACCTCAAGCGGGTCGTGACGGGTTATAATCTCGATCGGGTGATCTACGAAAACGACGACGGTGAGCAGGTCATCAACCTCACGAAACTGTTCGTCGGGGCCGAGGGCACCCTCGGCGTGATCGTTGAGGCCGAACTCTCCTTGGTGTCGGTCCCTGAGGAGACGGCGCTGGCGCTGTACTGCTTCGAGGATCTCGTCGATGCAATGCAGGCTGTCCCCGAAGCGCTTGAGTTTGATGTCAGTGCCGTTGAGTTGATGGACGAAGAGGTTTTCCGGCTGGCGGCTGATTCCGATGGCTACGCCGAGTATACTGAGCCGATTCCTGCGGACGCCGCGGCGGCGTTGATGCTTGAGTACGACTCCGAGCTGGTTGAGGACTTCGAGACGGCGATCGCCGACACGAACGCGCACTTCGTTGAGCGCGGCGATGCCTTCGAGGTCATCGAGGCCTACGAGCAGTCCGCACAGGACCGACTCTGGAAGCTCCGGAAGGCCGTCATCCCGCTATTGATGAGCCTCGATGGCGATCCCAAGCCCTATCCGTTCATTGAGGATGCAACGGTGCCACCGGCCGAGCTTGCTGAGTACGTCCAGCGCTTCCAGGACATCCTCTCGGAACACGGCACCTCGGCGGCGTACTTCGCCCACGCCGGCTCAGGAACGTTGCATATCCGGCCGATCCTCAACCTCAAGACGGACGAAGATATCCAGAAGATGCGGTCGATTGCCGATGATGTCACCGATCTGGTGATTGAGCATCATGGGTCCTTCTCGGGCGAACACGGCGACGGGATGGCGCGGACGGAGTTCACCCCAAAGATGTACGGCGAGGACCTCTGGGCGGCGTTCAAGGAGGTCAAGACGGCGTTCGATCCCGAGTGGCTGTTGAACCCCGGAACCGTTGTCTTCCGTGACGACCCTGCCGACATCGGCCCAGACGCCGATCGGGGGGTCAACGCCGACATGCGCGAGCACCTTCGATACGGCGCCAGCTACCACTCGATCGAACCACAGACCGCACTTGACTTCTCCGAGGAGGGCGGCTTCTCTCAGCTCGTCGAGCTGTGTAATGGCTGTGGAACCTGCCGACAGACTGATGAGGGGCTGATGTGCCCGACGTACAAGGTCTCTGGCGAAGAGATCCAGTCGACGCGTGGTCGGGCAAATATGCTCCGAGCGGCTATCAGTGGCGACCTTGACGAGGAGGAACTCCACTCCGAACGGTTCCAGTCGGAGGTCCTCGGCCTCTGTGTCGGCTGTAAGGGTTGTAAGAACGACTGTCCGACCGGCGTTGACATGGCGAAGCTCAAGACAGAGGTCAAACACCAGCACCACCAGCGCGACGGGGCTGGCCTCCGTGAGCGGCTGTTCCGCGATGTTGATCGCCTAGCGGCCATTGGGAGCGCGCTCGCGCCTGTGTCGAACCTCATGGCGAAGCTGCCCGGAGCGCGGACCGTGATGGAGTCGGTTTTCGGCATCGCGTCGGATCGCTCGCTACCGGAGTTTACCCGGCACACATTCGAGGACTGGTTCGCCGAGCGTGGCGGTTCACAGGTGTCACCCGAGGCAGCGACCGATCGGGTGGTGTTGTTCCCTGATACCTTCACCAACTACGTCTATCCGGCGCCAGGCAAGGCCGCTGTCGAGGTGCTTGAGGCGGCGGGCGTGCATGTCGAGGTGCCCGACGGGTTGACCGCCTCTGGTCGTGCAGCCAACTCCCAGGGCTTTCTCGATACGGTCGCAAAGCGGGCGAAACACAACGTCGAGCAGCTCGCGCCCTACGTCGATCGCGGCTATTCGGTCGTCTTTGTCGAGCCCTCTGATGCGGTCATGTTCCAAGACGAGTACCGCGACGTTCTCGATGGGGCCGCCGTTGAGCGCGTTGCGTCCGCCGCCTACGGTGTCATGGAGTACGCCGACTCTGTCCGGTTGCTGGAGGATCTCGCGACCGATGCGCCCGATGAGACGCTAGCCTATCATGGCCACTGCAACCAGAAGGCGACTAACAAGGACCATCACGCGGTTGGCGTCCTCCGTCGTGCAGGGTACGCGGTCGATCCTGTCGACTCGACGTGCTGTGGGATGGCCGGGAGCTTCGGGTATGAGGCTGAGCATTATGACCTCTCGAAAGCTCTCGGTGACCGTCTCGCTGGCCAACTGAAGAACAGCGACGGCGACATCGTTACCGCCCCGGGCGCCTCCTGTCGGAGCCAGCTCAAAGACTACGAAGGCGGTGCCCCTCCAGCACACCCAATCGAGAAGCTCGCCGAGACGGTCAACTGAGGCCTACTGGAGTTCATCAAGGGCGGCAGCGGCTTCGCGTGCCGCTTCGAGGTGGGCTTTCGCCCGGTGAGGGTCGTGGGTGTTTGCCCCCTCTCGGGCGTGTTCGGTCAATGCAGCGACCAGCGCCTCACGTCCTGCCGCGAGACTGCCAGCTGGCTCGTCGGTTGATTGCTCGGACGATGTCGATGGCGTTTCGGCTGAACCGGCCGATGCGGTCGGCTCGGCCGTTGGTGTAACTGTCAGGTCGTCCGCGGACGACGAGTCCGTTGTCGAGGCAGGCTCGTCTGGTGTCGGCGGCTGGGTGTCTGCTGGCTCCTCGGCCGTTGCATCCGTTCGTTCGTCGGTGACGTCACACTCTGGGCAGAACTCTTGACCGTCCTTGCGGAACAGCGGATTGCCACAGGTATCACAGTGTTTGTTGGTCATTGTCGCCCCGCGCAGGAGCAACTCGCTCATCCGCTCGGTTGTGTTGTTCTGTGACTCCTCGCCGAACCGTTTGCGTAGTTTTTCCCGTTCGGCTTCCTTGTCGAAATCGCTCATATTCATTCCTAGTAAGCCGACGAGTAAAAGCCCCGCTGTGCGGTTGTCGCCCAGCCTTCGAAGCGCTTAACATCCGAGGTTCTGTGGACGCGCATATGGCAAAAGTGAGCGTAATCGGTGCCGCCGGAACCGTCGGCGCGGCCGCTGGCTACGCAATCGCACAGCGTGACCTTGCAGACGAACTCGTCTTTGTCGACATCCCGGACAAAGAAGAAGAGACCGTCGGTCAGGCGGCGGATGTCAACCACGGCATCGCCTACGACGCGAATACAACCGTCCGACAGGGTGATTACGCCGCCACTGCGGGATCGGATGTGGTTGTCATCACCGCTGGAATTCCCCGGAGCCCGGGCCAAACCCGCCTGGATCTCGCCGAAGACAACGCCCCGATCATTGAGGACATCGAGGCCTCGCTGTCCGAGCATAGCGATGACTTCGTTACTATCACCACCTCGAATCCCGTCGACCTGCTCAACCGCCACCTGTATGAAGCCGGTGATCGCTCGCGCGAGCAGGTTATCGGCTTTGGCGGTCGGCTGGATTCGGCGCGCTTCCGATATGTTCTCGCCGAGCGCTTTGACACCGCGGTCCAGAATGTTGAGGCAACCATCATGGGCGAACACGGCGATGCGCAGGTGCCGGTCTTTTCGAAGGTCCGCGTCGACGGTCGCGATCCCGCCTTCTCGCCGGAGGAGCGCGCGGATATTCTTGAGTCTCTTCAGGAGTCCGCTATGGACGTCATCGAGCGCAAGGGCGCGACCGAGTGGGGTCCCGCGACCGGTGTTGCCCACGTTGTCGAAGCCATCCTTGAGGACACTGGCGAGGTCCTTCCCTGTTCGATTGCGCTTGAGGGCGAGTATGGCCACTCCGATACCGCCGTTGGTGTCCCGGTGAAACTTGGCGCGAACGGCGTCGAAGAGGTCATCGAGTGGGACCTCTCCGGGCCAGAGGAAGATAACCTCGCGGAGGCTGCCGAGAAGCTCTCCGAGCAGTACGACCGCATCGCCTGATTCGCTATGTTCCCCGCCTTCGAGGTTGTCCCGGCGATTGATGTCCAGAACGGACAGGTTGTCCAGCTTGTCGGCGGCGAACGAGGCACCGGTCGAACGTACGGCGATCCTGTCGATGCGGCCGAACAATGGACGGCTGCCGGTGCCGAAACGCTCCATCTGGTCGATCTCGACGGGGCTTTCGAGGGCGAACGGGCGAACGCCAATGCGATCGAACGTGTCGTCAACGCCACTGACGCGACCGTCCAAGTCGGCGGTGGCATCCGAACGGTTGAGGACGCACTCGGGTTATTCGACGCTGGCGTTGACCGGGTGATCCTCGGCACAGCGGCGGTCGAAGAGCCGTCAATTGTCAAACGGATTGCCGATCGAGGCTCCGGTCAGGTCATCGTAAGCCTCGACGCGAAGGCCGGTGAGGTAGTCATTGAAGGCTGGACCGAGGGGACCGGCATGGACCCTATCGCAGCCGCCGATCGGTATGAGACCCTCGGTGCGGCCGGGATTCTGTTTACTGACGTTGATGTTGAGGGCCAACTTGAGGGGGTGCGCACAACCGCACTCGCGGCGATGGCCGATGCGGTCGATATCCCGGTCATCGCCAGCGGTGGTGTCGCGTCGATTCGTGATCTCCAGGCGCTCAAGGCTGCCGGCGCCGCCGCGGCGGTCGTGGGAACGGCCCTCTATGAGGGTCGGTTCACGCTGTCGGACGCAGCGGCCGCGGTGTCCTGATTGATCCCGCCGCTGGCCTCGGCCACCACGCTCGGATCGGCCCTACACGACAACGTTCCAGGCGAGAGCGACAGCCGCCGCTCCGATGATCGCGCTGACGGCTGCGTGGGTCCGCAGCCGATCCAACTGCCGGTGAACATCACTCGTATGATCCCCTTGATCGACCGGACAGGTGTCACTACCCACGGTACACTCCGGGAGCATGTCGACAGCGACGTGAAGAAACACGCCAGCGGCGATACCGAAGAATAGTCCACGGACCATCGTCGAGGGCGAAAATCCAACAATTCCGATCGGGAGTGCAATCAGTCCGACCGCTGCGGCGGGAAGCAACAGCGTGACGACTGACCGCCCGTCGGCAGCGAGGCGTCGGGCTGCTGCGTACCCGGCTGGTCCTTTGTGTGATATCATTGCAAGACCGAGGATCGACGTTAGCGAGGGCATCGCGGCGTGAATCGC
>JBKHFN010000041.1:0-9718 GCA_046540195.1 Salinarchaeum sp. | reverse complement strand
CTTGTGTTCTTTATTGCTGGATGCACGGGCGCACCACCGGCTGATGCCCCACCTGAGCCGGCGAGCGAAGCGACGGAATGGACCGTCACAGTCGAGTCGGTCACTGACGGTGACACGATGGACGTTCGGTTCGCCGACGGCACCGTTGAAACGATCCGGTTGCTAGGCGTCGACACTCCGGAGTCGACGGTCACACAGGTGAGTCCTGACGAGTGGGAGTCGATCCCGGACACGGTAGATGGCCGGGACTGGCTGGCGAACTGGGCGGGTCGGGCGACCGGGTACGCTTGTTCCGAACTGGCCGGCGAGACGGTGACAATCCGGCTGGATCCCGAGGCCGACCGACGGGGCCATTACGATCGGCTCCTGGTGTACGTCTATACGGACCAGTCCAACGTCGCGTTCAACCGCAAACTGCTCGAACAGGGATACGCCCGGTACTACGATAGTACGTTCTCCAAGGCCGATACCTACCAAGCGGCCGAAACAGCCGCCCGGGCGAACGACACCGGTGTCTGGGGATACGGCACGGGTATCCCTGACGGCGGAACCATTGACGGGGTGGTCGTTGAACGGGTGCACGCCGACGCTGACGGTAACGACAACGAGAACCTCAATGATGAGTACGTCGTCCTCGCAAATCGCAACGACACGGCTCTGGCACTCGGTGGCTGGACCGTCTCCGATGAGGTCGGCCATACCTACCGGATTCCTGACGGAGTGACACTTGAACCGGGAGCGACGCTCACACTGCACACTGGTGACGGAACCGACAGCGAGAGTGACCTGTACTGGGGGGCGAACAGCGCAATCTGGAACAACGATGGCGACACGGTCATCGTCCGCGATGCGAACGGCGCGGTGGTGATTGAGCATCCTTACTGACCGGCAAAAGTCACATATCACTTGATCTATAGCTTATTTCTAGAGGTCGGGACCCCCGATGAAAAATCAGGAAATCGCAACGCTTCTCCGAGAAATTGCTGACTTCCTTGAGATCAAGGAGGTCGAGTACAAACCTCGGGCCTACCGTCGAGCCGCCAGAACCATCGCGTCCCTTTCAGAAGATATCGAGGACGTCCACGAGCAGGGCAAGCTTGAAGAAATCGAGGGAGTTGGCGAGTCGATCGCCGAGAGAATTGCTGAGTATCTCGAGACAGGTGAGCTCGCATACTACGAGGACCTCCGGGCCGACCTCCCCATCGACATCGAGGCGTTGACACGTGTGGAGGGCGTCGGGCCAACGACCGCCAAGCGGCTCTATCATAATCTCGGCGTCCAAACGCTTGAGGACCTCGAACGAGCAGCCCGCGAAGGGAAGATCGCAGAGCTTGAAGGGTTCGGAGAAACCTCACAACAGAACATCCTTGACCACATCGAGCGAGCAAAGAGCGGCGAAGCGCGGATGCTGCTCGGCCGAGCGTTTCCAATCGCCGATGCGGTCGAGACCAGACTCGAAGCAGTACCGGCGTTTGATCGGGTCGACATCGTCGGGTCGTTTCGACGGCGACGACCGACGGCGGGCGACATCGATATCCTCGCGGCCGCGAGTGATCCTGAGGCGGCCATGGAGGCTTTCTGCACGCACGACGACGTCAATGAGGTGCGCTCCCGTGGGGATACCAAGGCGTCGGTCGTCGTCTCGGGCGACCTCCAGATGGATCTGCGGCTCGTCGAGGAGGCGGCCTATGGTGCGGCCATGGTCTATTTCACCGGGTCAAAGGACCACAACATCGCGCTTCGCAATCGGGCGATCGATCAGGATCAAAAGCTCAACGAGTATGGGCTCTTCGAGGGGGACGACACGCGTCTCGCCGGAGTAACAGAGCAGGAGGTCTACGAGACACTTGAGTTGGCCTGGATTCCGCCGGAGCTCCGGGAAGACACCGGCGAGGTTGCGGCAGCTGCCGCCGAAGAGCTCCCGACGTTGGTCACCACCGAGGAGATCCGTGGTGACCTCCAGATGCACACCGAGGCCTCCGACGGTGCACACAGCGTCCAGGAGATGGCCGCGGCGGCGGCCGAACGCGGACACGAGTACGTGCTTATCACCGACCACGGGCCGAACGCCCCAATTCCTGATCGACTCGACCAGGAGGCCTTCCAGGAACAACAAGAGGCAGTCACGACAGCGAACGACGCGCTCGATATCGCCGTGCTCCAGGGCATCGAGGCGGAGATCACCGCGGAGGGGTTGGGCCTCTCTGAGGCGTGGCTCGATGCCTGTGACGCTATTGTCGCTGGGCTTCACAGCCAACCGGATACACCGACAGAGTGGATTGTCGACGCACTCACATCGTATCCGATCGACGTGCTTGCCCACCCGACTACCCGTCTGATCAACGAGCGCGAGCCGCTAGATCTCGACCTGTCGAGGGTGATGGCAACAGCCGCCAACGAAGATGTGGCGATCGAGATCAATGCTCAGCCGGAACGACTTGACCTTGACTGGGCGCTGGTCAAAGAGTACCGCGAGACGGTCTCGTTCGTCGTCAATACGGACGCCCACACCACCGGAGAGCTGGACTCCCTACACCTGGGTGTCGCACAGGCGCGCCGGGGGTGGTGTGAGCCGGCGGACGTGCTAAACACCAAGCCGCTTGAGGAGCTTGCATTTATCCGGTAAGGGCCGCCGGGTCGAAGAAAACCGGCGGCGATATCACCATCGGGCGTTAGGATGATGTCCACGGGGACGAAGAAGTTGGTACGTTTCTCATGCATATTGCGGACCACGCCTCGATCAGCAAGGGGATGTGCCAGGCACTCTTGGATCAGGTCTCGGACGCCGTCTTTGCCGTCGACGAGGAGTGGCAATACACCTACCTCAACGAGGCTGCTGCGGAGATGGTTGACCGTGATCCTGAGGAGATGCTCGGAACCTCAATCTGGGAGGCCTTTCCGGAACTCGTCGGAACGCATTTCGAGACGGCAATCCGCGAGGGGGCGACAACACAGGAGACCAAGCGCATTGAGGAGTATCTCCCCGAACACGGCCGGTGGTACGATGTGCAGATCTATCCCGATGACACCGGGATATCACTGCACATTCAGGACATCACGGACGGAAAAGCCAAGGACCGGCGGCGGCGCTCGTTCAGACAGGCCGTCGAGGAGGCTGCTCACGCAATTTACATTACTGATGTCGATGGTCGGATCGTCTACGCGAACTCGAGTGCCGAGGCGATCACCGGCTACAGCGCGTCAGAACTGATCGGGCAGACACCACAGATTCTCAGTTCCGGCGAGCACGGCGAGGCGTTTTATGAGGAACTCTGGCAGACCGTACTCGCATGCGGAAGCTGGCAGGGGGAACTCACGAACGAACGAAAAAACGGCGAGCGGTACGTCGTTGATCAGACGATCACACCGCTGTGCGACAACGATGGGCCGGTCAGATTCGTCGCTGTCAACCGCGAAATTACCGATCGTCGACTCCGCGAACAGCGGCTGGCCGTCCTCAGCCGGATTCTTCGACACAACCTTCGGAATAGCGCAACAATCATCCAAGGATACGCCGACAACATCGAGACGATAGACGATGCGGCAACTGCCGTTCACAACGAGGCGACGGCACTCATTGATCTCGCTACCCGCGCACGGCAGTTCGACCAGCTGCTCGCCAACGCCGACAACCAGCAGTCGGTCGCAGTAGGTAACGTCATCAGGGAAGCCCTCGATGGCAACCAGTGGGCCAGCGCAGATCCGATCTTTGAAGTTGACACCGCTATCAAGGATCCTGTCCAGACCAACCCCGAGCTACTTCAGGTGATCATTGAGGAACTGGTTGACAACGCAGTCGAGCATACCGAGACCGAACGACCAACCGTCAGGATCGAGGCCTACCGGACCAGCAACCGTCACTACGAGTTGTCCGTATGCGACGACGGACCGGGGATCCCAGAGAGCGAGTTGGCGCCGCTTGAGAACGGGACGGAAACAGCCCTTGTCCACGGTAGCGGGCTTGGACTGTGGCTTGTCACGTGGGGAGTGCGACACCTCGGCGGCACGATCGACTATAAGACGGCCGATGACGACGGAACCATTGCCCGGATGACTCTCCCTGTGGGGCCACCGGCTCAAACGTGATTGTCGATCATCTCAGCGGACAGGCCAAGTGATCGACCACCGTCTCGAAGTACTCACCTCACGAGTGAGCGCCAGTACACGAGTGCCACCCCGACGAGAGCACCAATGACACTGCCAGAGAGTCCAAACGCGAGCAATCCAGCGGCGACCCCAAGCGCCTGGCGCCAAGCGATTATCACTCCCAAGCCAACGCCGATACCACCGCCAAGGATCGCTGCGAGCGTCGCCCAGCTTCGCCGTCGCGTCCGTTCTGTGACACCGCCAGCTTGACGCTCGGCCTGAAGGGTGAGGCCAGCGTGACTGAGTGCCATCGGTGCAACAGCGACGAAGGCGCCGACCGGCAGGCCGACTATCGCCGACGGCCAGAGATACGGATCAAGCACCGCCGTGGCCGCAGCGGTGACAAACAGGCCACCGAGGGCGCAAATAAACAGACTCACAACTAGTCGCGCGAGCGAGCCACCTGTATGTCAACAAATCAAATAAGTTTCGCGGGCGGCAGACTATGTTGTTAAGCCGGTGTGTCACAAAAAGATGGTATGGCCAGTCGGAGAGGCAACAGCGTGTTCGAATGCCCCCGGACCCGCAGAGCATGAGCGAGGCCGTGGTGCTGGTGGTTCCATCAGAGACCCCTACGCCAGGCATCAAGCGGACACTCGATCACCTTGACCGACAGCCGGTAGAGACACTTGTTCATGACCGGCCCGAGGACGGCCGGTATTATCTCTCGCCAGCGACGGTTGAACGAGTCGAAACAGTACTTGATGAGACGGCAGCATCCTTGGTTATTGTCGATGGCGAGACACATCCTGGTCAGGCGGTTGACCTCGAAGAACGACTTAATGTCGAGACGCGCGACCGACGGAGTCTCGTCTGGGAGCACCTAGCAGAAGTGAATCCGGTCGCTGAGACCCGGTTAGCACTACGCCGGCGACGCATCGATCGTCGGGCCGCCGCCAACCGACAGCGCCAGCAGTCAATACATGCTCCGACGGGAACAAGTGGCCGACTGGACGACCTCACCCGACGGTGTCAGGAGCTGCAACAGGAACTCACAAAGCGACAGCGTGTCGCCCAGGATCGAATTCGTACTGCTCACACCGATGTTGACGCACACGTCCTAACGATTCGCCAAGCGAACGCGGAAGCAGCCACTGAGTGGACGGCCCTGACGGGCAAATCAGCCGACTCAGGTCTTCGACCCCGACGTCCACAGACAACGATGACAACGGTCCAGGCGCACACGATCGCGGTGACAACGACCCCCGACATCCCAGGAGACAGGGGGCTCCCAGAATGGGTGACAGCCGCTGTTCCCGGGATCGAACCTGCCATTGACCGCGCTGATGTCGTCGTCGGAACACCAGGTGCGTTTCTTAACCGCATCACCGACTCGGACACGCCAGCGGTTGTGACCGACGAGACGGCGTCGATTCCCGCCGCTGTCGCAGAGCGACTCCCGACCGTGCAACTTGTAATCGAGTTACCGTACGCGGACAATGCACACACGCTAGTCTCGTGGCTCCACGACAACACAGTCGTACGGGAGACTACATACACAGACGCCATCACAGTCCATTGTACCGTTCCGGAAGGTGCCCGCGACGAAATCGTCCGTCGGGTGGAATCTGTCGGTGGAACATGGCACCATACGGCCGCGAGTGTCAGGTGACGGTTCAGAAAGTAGAACAACCCGAAATAACCGTTGCCACGGACGGCAAACAATCGGGATATTTCAATGCGGTTACTCGACGATGTAAATAACTTGTCTCAGAAGACGGCGAACGTGTGTCGACTGCGACTGCCTGGCACGACAAGACAGACGGACCGAGCAAGCAGCCTCCAGCAATGGCTGGGGACACATCAAAGGGGGCAAGCGTTTGTGTCAGACGAGTCTAGCGTAAGCATCTCATAGAATGGCATCCGATGGTCAGGAGCTCACTACCGAGCAATATCAGCAGCTAATCACGCGTGGGTCCGACATTATCACCATCGTTGATGCGGACGGCACGATCACCTACCAGTCGCCACAGTCACACGAGGTCAAGGGCTGGACAGCCGAAGAGATGATCGGCGATGATATTCTTGGGTACATCCATCCGGACGATCGCGAACGCGTCGAAGAGAAGTTTCGCGATCTCGTGACCGAAAGCGGCCGAATCGAGCGCAAGGCTGAGTTTCGGTTTGATCACAAGGCAAAGGGCTGGATCTGGCTTGAGGTTACCGGGACGGCTCCCGAGTCCGACAGCATTGACGGGTACATTACAGCGAGTCGGGACGTCACCGATCGGAAGGAGCGCGAGCGGAACCTCGAATTACTGAACAAGATCGTCCGACACGACATCCGAAACAAGCTCCAAGTGGTGCTTGGAGCCGGACAGACGCTTGAAGCACACGTCGACGAGCAGGGGAAAGAAACCCTCACTCGGCTGCTTGCGAGCGCACAGGAAGCCGTCGAGATTACTGACACAGCACGCGACGTTGCCGAAGTGGTCTTACGCACGGGTACTGAGCCACATCCAGTCGCGCTCGCATCAGTACTCACAGACGAAGTTGACGAAATTCGCTCCTACCACGAGAATGCCGTTGTGCAACTTGAAGGACCACTACCGGATGTCAAGGTCCGCGCGGACGACCTCCTGCCAGCGGTCTTCCGGAACCTCCTGACAAACGCCATCGAACACAACGACAAGGACCCCCCACGGGTGACCGTCTCAACAGAGGAGCGCCCAGAGCAAGTCGTCATCCGAGTGGCCGACAACGGACCGGGGATTCCCGAAGCATCGCGCGAAGAGATCTTTGAGGAGGGGGAGACCGGTCTTGGGAGCGATGGGACCGGTATTGGGCTATATCTGGTTGCGACGCTCGTTGAGGATTATGGTGGAGCGGTATACGTCAAGGACAACGACCCAACAGGATCAGTGTTCGTCGTCGAACTGCAGAAGGCCGACAGCGCGTGATGTCTACAGGTGGAGCAGGCCAAGTGCCTCGAGGCATGACCCTGAGACGGCTCACAGTGCCCGTTAATCGGTCGTTAGACGCGTTCTGAGACTGGATAGGCAGGATATAACAATGCCCTTTGCCGGTGTATGCATCAGGTGCCTGGAATGGTCGGCCGGGCCAGTACGTACCGACCTGACCAGGTATCCCCCCCCCCAGTGATCGCGGCGCCGGGCTCCCGTCCCCAGACACCGGTCAAATCGTGCATCCGGACAGTCAGGCTCGATATGGATCGTCACACTCCCTATAGCCCGGGGCCGTGTTCCATTCTTCTCACGTGAGCGCCAGGCTCGGGAGGTACAAGAGTAAACAAACGACCCCGAGACGCCGGTCAATCCCACGCGCATAGAAGAGAAGCGCGAGGACGACAAGTGAGACAAGCAACATATACCCGACTGCGAGCGACAGAGCCGCCGTATCGGTGACGACCACATTCGCCGCGAGCGCACCGATGCCTAAGGAGAAGACCGGATCGGTGATGTTGCTGCCAAGTAGTCCGCCGACCGAAATGCCACTCGCGCCGCGATAGGCAGCCAGACTCGAAACAGCAATTTCAGGCGTCGTCGTCCCAAGGCCGGTCAGAAGGCCGATCAGCAGTTCGGGGATGCCGAGTGTCCCGGCAAGTGCAACGCCACTGGTGACCAAAAGATGACCACCGATCGCCACGAGGACAATGCCGAGGAGAATCCGCGGGAGAGCGCGTTGTGGTGGCGCTCGCTCTTCAACGACTTCGGGGGTGACCTCAGCCCCACCCTCGTGGGAATACAGATCGTGAATGAACGCAACGTAAGCCAGCATCATCAGCACGCCTTCCGAGCGGATGATCACCCCATCGTCGAGAACGAGGATCATGATGATCATAGCGAGAAGCATTGCCCCACCGTACACGAGCACGTTTCGCCGGTCAGCTTCAATCCCAGCCACCAGCGCGACGATCCCAATCGCCAACGTGATTTGCGCTGTCTCGGATCCGATGATGTTGCCGACGAGAAGATCACCGGCTGCGTAAAGGGCACCAAACAATGATGTCGTCATTTCCGGAATCAAGGTGCCAACAGAGACGATTGTGACACCGATAAAAAAACGGTGAAAGCCCGTAATAGAGCGCCAGCTCAGCCGCCGCGTCAACCATCCGGTCGGCCCCGATCAAGAGTAATATCAATCCAAGAAGCAGGCCAACGGCTGAGAGAAGCATCTCATCGATAGGTATCAGATGGAGAACTATAATTGCTTGTGGCGAGGGCTGCTACCTGGGTGCGCCTAAGCGCCACGTACACCGGCGCATCGGCAATCTACTCAACGGCAATTTCCGCGTCAGCGGTCTTCATCGCAAACCGATTCTCGCAGAACGGGCACTCGAACTGGTGCCACACTTCGGCATGGAGTTCCTCCGAATCGGTCGTCGCGTCGAGTTCCCGCGTCCAGTGTCCCTTCTTATCGAAGATGGCGTCGTGGCCGCAGAAGGGACAGGCGACCGGATGCTGTTGTTCGGTGTCGCTACTGTCAATCGCGGAGTCGAGTGTTTGCTCGGGCATTGCGATCACTCACATCTAATGCATTGTCTGGAGCCTATAAAATGATACGGATCACTATATCTGACCAGGTAGCGCAATATAGTGATATATAGTAACACCGTGGCGAAGCATGCAAGCAGCCTGCGCACACAAAAGGGAATGTGACCGACCACCCACGCGGTGGGCTCCCCGACCTATGGATCGACCGCGAAGCCCTGCCACCGGCAAAGACTCAGACAGCGACCTTCGGAATGGGATGTTTCTGGGGGCCGGAGGCCCGGTTCGGTGCGATAGAGGGGATCGTTCGCACGCGGGTTGGCTACGCCGGTGGTACCACGCCGGAACCAGGTGAGCATAGTCTCGGTGATTACACGGAAGTCGTGCAGATCGAGTACGACCCATCAGTCCTCGCGTACGCGGACCTACTGGAGGTGTTCTGGGCAGGACACCGACCACGAACGCCGGCGCCAAAACGACAGTATCGGTCGGTAATCCTTGTCGACGGCGAGACACAACGTGCCGCTGCCGAACGCAGTCGCGCGGCGTTCGCCGATCAGGGCCACGGATCGGTCGAGACGACGATCGAAGCGCTTGAGACGTTCCATCAGGCCGAAGCGTACCATCAGAAGTACGAGCTCCGGTCGACACCGGTTATCGGCGATGCAATTGTCGAACACTACGGCGAGCACATTCTCAACTCGACGGCCGTCGCCCGACTCAACGGCTATCTCGCCGGACACGGTAACAGCGAGCGGCGTGACGTCCTGCTTGCTGCGCTCAATCTTCCACCAGCGATTCGCTCAGAGCTCCGACGACGCATCTGATGATCGGGTACCGCGGTGTCGCAGCCGCTGGTAGGTGAGTCCAGCAGCTCCCAGCCACAGGACGACCTCAACGACGAACGATGGCGTTCCAAGGTACTGGATAGCGAATGCGACCGGTGGAAGGTCAAGTGGATCCGTCGGGACCATCAGCGGCCAGCCCAGAAAGCGCACATGCTCGGGTCGGCCGTTGAGCACGAGGTGGAGTGCATCAAGCACGAGGTGTGAGCCCCATCCGACAGCCACGGCTCTGCCGACAAGTCCACGGAGTGCAAGCGGGAAGATAACGGCGCCAAA
>JBKHFN010000040.1:0-9800 GCA_046540195.1 Salinarchaeum sp. | reverse complement strand
GCTTCCACCTGATAGGCCCGGTCGGCTATCTCCTCGGGCGAGAGCTCGACGCCCAGCTCCCGGCAACCGGCGTCGATGGCCGCACAGGCGACCGCCGCCGAGGAGCCAAGCCCCGCGCCCAGCGGGATGTCGCTCTCGATCCATATCTCGAAACCCGCATCCGGGGCGTCCGCCGCGTCCCGGACCTGTGCGACGGCCTCGTTGACGTAGCCCGTGGCCGCCTCCACCAGTGCGTTCTCCGCGTCGACGTCGGGGTGGGCAGTGTCGTCGCCGACGTACTCGACGGTAAAGCCGTCAAGCGAGAGGTCATCAGCGTGGATACGGAGGCCGTCGTCAGCGCGCTCCTCAACGGTCACCGTTGCCCGCCGCTCGATCGCACACGGGACCGCGGGCTCGCCATAGACAACGGCATGTTCCCCGAACAGATAGACCTTCCCCGGGGCACGTGTGGTCGGCATGCCTGACGATACGGCGAGCGGTCGTTAAGCCGTTACGGAGTCGCAGAGCACATCGCCCGCGCCGACCTCACATTCGGTCAGCATGAGCTCGGCGACCGATTGGTGCTCGGATCAATCACTGGACGTTCTTGTGCAGAGCCACCGCCCGCGTGCCATCAGGATGGTGTAGGGGTCCAATTCGGGGCGGCACAAACGGCTTGTGGGATCACTCCAGCCGAAGCCAGACACATTGTTGCGTCGGGGTGATGTCAAGCAACCCGCGGTTCACACGACGTGAGAAAGGACGTGGTCAGATACCGCCCTCGAACTCCTCAAGAGACCGGTTGGGGGTAGCCCCACGGCGGTCAAGTGTCTCGTTGGCGAGCAACCAGTACACGACGGCTAGGGCCTTGCGCCCCTTGTTGTTCGTCGGGATGACGAGGTCGACATTGTTCGTGGTGTTATTCGAGTCACACATCGCAACGACCGGGATGCCAACTGTGATGGCCTCCTTGACGGCCTGGGCGTCACCGATCGGGTCAGTCACGACGAGGATGTCGGGCTCAATGTAGTCCTCGTACTTAGGATTGGTCAGCGTCCCTGGAATGAATCGGCCGGTCCGGGCGCGAGCGCCGACAGCATCGGCGAAGGTCTCCGCCGGATGGCGGCCGTACTGGCGCGATGAGGTGACCAGAATCTGGCTGGGGTCATAATCAGCCAGCAGGTTAGCGGCCGTTCGGATGCGCTGGTCGGTCATCGAGACATCCAGCACGTACAGACCATCGGTCCGGACGCGGTGGATGAACCGCTCCATGTCCTCGGTCTTCTGTTGGGTCCCGATGTGGACCCCGGCACCGAGATACTCGTCGACGGGGATCAGCAGGTCGGCCTCCTCATCGCCGAGGACATCCTCATCAATGTCCGGTTCGCTAGCGGCCTCATCTTCGGGTGGCTGTGCGTCAGGATCGGGGTCGTCGGCCGGCGCTGCGGGCTCCGCCGTCTCATCGGCAGAATCCGCGGCCGCCGTGTCGAGCCCCTCAGGTTCGGTCTCGTTCTCTGTCATATTGCGTCGTCTTCGATCCGAATGAGTTCGTTGAGTTTCGCGGTTCGCTCACCGCCGACGGCGCCGGTCTTGATATAGCCGGCCCCGCTTGCAACGGCGAGGTGTGCGATCGTGGCATCGGTGGTCTCGCCCGAGCGGTGTGAGACGACGGCCTCATAGCCGTTGCGCTGGGCGCGTTCGATCGTGTCGACGGCGTCACTAAGCGTCCCGATCTGGTTTGGCTTGACCAGCACGCTCGAGGCGGCCCCGGCGTCGATCCCACGCTGGAGTCGCTCGACGTTGGTCACGAAGAGATCGTCACCACAGATCAAGACGCCGTCATCAACCCGATTGGTCAACCGAGCGGTCCCCTCAAAGTCGTCCTCGTGGAGGGGGTCCTCGACGTAGACGAGATTGTGGGTCTCGATCAACTCCGCGATGTACGCGATCTGCTCTTCGGTCGTCCGGTCGGTTCCCGATCGCCCGTAGCGGTAGGTCCCATCATCGTAGAGTTCGGTTGCGGCGACATCCAGACCGAGGCGGATGTCGAAGCCAACCTCGTCGCTGACATCCGCGGCGGCCGTCTCGACGAGTTCGATTGCCTCGCGGTCACCGACCGCAGGTGCCCACGCTCCCTCGTCGCCCATGCCGCAGGCCGCGCCACGGTCGGCGAGGAGTTCGTCAACCCGGGCGTGGACGGCAGCGTTCGCCATGACAGCGTCGGTAACGTTGGGGGCGCCAACAGGAGCAACGAGGACCTCTTGGATGTCGGGCCCGTCGGCGGCGTGTTCGCCACCGCCAACGACGTTGCCCAGCGGGACGGGAGACGTCGATCCCTGGAAGGCCCCGCCAAGGTGTTGATACAGCGGCACCCCGAGGACATCGGCAGCGGCCTTGGCAGCCGCCATTGAGATGGCGACCGCACTGTTGGCTCCGATCTCGGCGAATGCGTCGGTGCCATCGGCCGCGCGTAGTGCAGCATCAACCGCTCGTTGGTCACCAACGTGGACCTCGTTGATGAGCCGCGGAACGGCGCGTTCGCGGGCGGCAGCGATTGCCTCACGAGGGGGCCGTTCGACCGCCTCGTGCTCGCCGGTCGAGGCGCCCGAGGGAGCGGCTGCCCGACCAAAGCCCCCGTGATCGGTGAGGACATCCGCCTCAACGGTCGGATCGCCACGCGAGTCAAGGACACGGCGCAGTCGGATGTCACTCACCAAGACCATTAGCGCTCACCCCGGTCAATGGTGAACGGCAGAATGCCGGCATCGTACTCCTCTGCGGCCACCAGAATCGGCTCAGTCTGGTCGGTATCGATCAGTACCGGTGCGCCATAGGAGACCTGGAGCGCACGAGCTCCAAGGATGCGTGCCCGTTCGTAACGGGTGTGGTGTTGGGTGGTCATGGTGGCTCAGACGGCCTCGTAGCGGGTCATTGATACGGTGCGACGACGTCGACGAGGTCCTCGTGGGAGACGAGCATCCGCCGACAGCAGTGTCGCTCGACGCCGAGATCGTCCAGCACCTCCTCGGGATCCTCGCCGTTCTCCTGGACGCGTTCTTCGAACTCCTCCCAGTGTTGACCGATGACGTTGCCACAGGTGAAACACCGGACGGGAACCATCATGATGCGATCACCGGTAGGACTTCTGGTAGCGCGCCCGTGCACCCGGGCCGCCCCACTTCTTGGGTTCAGACTGGCGGACATCGTTGACGAGCAACGATCGGTCGAACTCCATGTAGGCATCCCGGAGCTCAACGTCGCCAGTGTGATCAACGATCCCGCGGGCGATGGCCGTTCGGGCGGCGTCGGCCTGGCCCATCACGCCGCCGCCTTCGACCTCAACATCGATATCGACGTCGTCACGGACGCCTTCGACGACGCGAAACGGCTCCATGATCTTCAGCCGCGCCGGCTCGGGCTCAAAGAGCTCAACCGGTCGGGAGTTGATTCGAACCCGGCCCTCACCGTCGCGAACGGTCGCGCGGGCGATGGCCGTCTTCTTCTTGCCGCTCGTATTCGTTACCATGTCTTGTTAGCACCGAGGTGTTCGCTGATCTCGCTCAGCTGGACGAACTTGATGTTCGAGAGGCGATCCAGCGACGTGCCCTCAAGAACCTCCGTGTCGTCGTAGGGGTTACCTACGTAGACGCGGACGCGTTCGAAGGCCTCCTGACCGCGCGTCTGCTTGTAGGGCAGCATGCCGCGGACGGATCGCTTGAAGATCCGGTCTGGACGTTTCGGGTAGTATGGACCGCTGTCAGAGCCGAGTGACTGCCGGTCGGTAAACGTCTCAAGGACATCCTCTGTCCGACCGGTGATCACCGCCTGCTCGGCGTTGACGATGGCGACGCGCTCGCCCTCCATGGCGCGTTCGGCCACCTGACTGGCGACCCGCCCGAGGATACAATCGCGGGCATCAACGACGAGATCGGCGTCGAAGGTGCTTGCGCTCATTGAATCACCCGGACATTCGATCCATCGGGGTTGCGTTCGAGTGCCTGTTCGAGTCGAACCGTCTCGCCGACCTGCTCGATCTTCGTCTCGGCGGTCGACGAGAAGTCAACGGCGGCGACGGTCACCGACTTACGGAGGGTCCCGCTGCCGAGCACCTTGCCCGGCACGACGACGAGTTCGTCAGGTGCGGCATACCGCTCGATCCGGCCGAGGTTGACCTCGGCGTGGGATCGACGCGGCTTCGATAGCCGCGTGGCGATGTCCTGCCACACGTCGGCGTCGCGCTCGCGAGCCGTCGACTTCAGTGCGGCGATGAGATTGGTGAGTCGTGGATTCGTCTTGCTCATGGCTGTAACTGCGTGAGATCGGTTGCAAAGCGATGCGGTGTGTCACGTGATCGACGGCCGCACGCGGCCAAAAGGGAAGAGTGCAGGGAGCAGGATTTGAACCTGCGGACCCCTACGGGACAGCGCCCTGAACGCTGCGCCGTTGACCTGACTTGGCTATCCCTGCGTGCGTTCGTCGATTCTCGACGCCCGGTAAAACCCCTTTCGGTAGCGTCGCGACTCCACCCGACAGGACGGACAGCGCTCGCGACGATGGGGACGGGCTGTGACATGCTTAGAGTTGAACGGCGCGTTCGAGTTCGGCCGCACGGTCGCCGATCGAGCCGACAGCCCGATCGACCAGTTCGGTCACGGTCATCGATCCGTCGGTCTCGACGTCGAAGACGAATGCGTTCGGCACGTCATGCACCTCGAAGGTCTTATCCGGGTATCGGTTGGTGAGATCGTGATCGAACGCCTCGGTCGGCACAAGCTCGCCATCAGTGGCGTCGTCGGTGGCGTGTTCGGCTGCCCGCTCCTCAATGACCCCCCGGAGGATTTCCGGATCCGGGTCTTCGAACTCGCCACGATCACCGGTGACATCGACGTACTGGAGGTGGCGGTAGCCGACCGAAACACCGCCTTGGTGTTTGGCGTGTTCGGTCCCGGAGTCGAGGACAGCGTCGGCCTCAAGTTCCAGATGCTGATCGTCTTTGAGTTCGATGATCGGGATGTTTTCGTCGGCTGGCTGCACCTCGGCGACCGACGATTCGAGGTCTCCTGAATAGGCGGTTCCCGGACCGCGGACATCAAGCGAGAGGGTAACGGTGTCCCCCTCCTCAAAGTCCCCAAGCGGTGTCGTCAGCGGCACAAGCCCAAGCCGGAGGCCGAGTTGCTCATCGAACATGACCGAGGAGTTCTCGATCATCCGCACGGTGTCAATCGCCAGCGTCGGCACGTCCGCGATCATCGCCCGGCGGATGCCGTTAGCGAATGCTGGAGTGATTCCCCGGACGACAAACCGGGCGGCGCGCTCGTCGTGGTCGATGAACTCGATGTCGTAGTCGATATCGGTTGCGGCCATCAGTATCCGCTTTTCCCCTTCGGAGCACGGGACCCGTCGTGTGGGATGGGGGTGACATCCTCAATGCGCCCGATCTCCAGTCCGGCACGGGCCAGCGCGCGGATGGTCGCCTGGGCACCCGGCCCGGGGCTCTTCTGGCGGTTACCACCGGGGCCACGAACCCGGACGTGAACGCCGTCGATGTCGGCCTCCATGACCTCTTCGGCCACCTCTTCGGCCATCTGCATGGCGGCATACGGCGAGGCCTCGTCGCGGTTCTGCTTGACGACCGACCCGCCGGAGGACTTCGCGATGGTCTCCGCGCCGGTGACGTCAGTCACCGTCAGGATGGTGTTGTTGAACGATGCGTGCACGTGGGCAATGCCCCAGCGTTGATCGTCGGCCATGGTTACTGTGAGTCGGCGCGTTCGGGGTGAAGGTCATCAGCCAGCGGGCTGGCCCCGTCGAAGTCGATGTGCGCCTCTTCGTCGACTTCGACGGTGTAAGCGGGTTCGCGTGTCCGCTGTCCATCGATCGTAATGTGTCCATGGGTCACGAACTGCCGCGCCTGATCGGGTGTGTTCGCCATCCCCTTGCGGTATACGACCGTTTGCAGGCGGCGTTCGAGGATGTCGTTGACCTCAAGCGCCAATACGTCCGACAGCCCGTCCTCGGGGTTGAGGATACCGTAGCGGTACAGGCGGGCAAGGAAGTCTTGGGCCTCCTCGGCGACCTCCTCGGTATCGGGCCCCTCCTGTCCGAGCAGCTGGCGGGCCTCGCGACGGATACGACGAAGCTCGGACTGGGCGCGCCACAGCTCCTCTTTGTTCGTGAGTCCGTACTGGGCGATGAGATCGTGTTCGCCAGCGATCCGTTCGCCCTGGAACGGATGATTCGGCGTCTCGTATCGTTTGGTGGATGATCCAAGTGGCATGATTACTCAGCCTCCTCTTCTTTGATCTCCTCGACGTTCACGCCGACGGTGCCCTCGCTCCGACCAGTGGACTTAGTCCGCTGTCCGCGGACCTTCTGGCCGCGCTTGTGGCGGGCGCCCTTGTAGGAGTTGATCTTCTTCATCCGGTTGATGTCCTGCTGGCGGGTCAACTCAAGATCGTTACCGGTGATGTGGTCGGTCTCGCCGGTGTAGAAGTCGTCCTGGCGGTTGGCCAGCCAGTCGGGGACGACCTCGGCGTACTCCTCGACGTGGTGGATGATCTCGTCGATCTCGTCGTCCTCGAGGAGCCCGAGGGTCGCCCGGCGGTCGATGTCGACCTCCTCGGCGATGATCCGGGCGGTCCGTCGGCCGATGCCGTTCATTTCCGTGAGGGACCGTTCGACTGACTTCGTCCCATCGAGGTCCGTCTGCCCGATGCGGACGAAGTAGCGAATGTCCTCCTCTTCGTCTGCTGTGTCGTCCGTACTCATGGTGTGGTGGTGGTAGATTGCGCACGTGCGTCCGACCAAGGATGACGGGTCGGGTGCGTGGACGTCGTGGCGGGGATTTGAACCCCGGAGGCTTGCGCCACAGAGTTAGCAACCCTGCGCCTTGGGCCAGGCTTGGCTACCACGACGCGCGGTGACTCGTCGCCCTCGCGGACTCGGGGATGACTCCCCTACACGGATCGCGTGGCGAATGTTCTTGACGGGTACACTTAAGAACACCGAATCGCCTGCCGATGAAGCGATCGCACGCCCTGCGAGAACGCGTCACAGACCCGCTACTCCGGATTCGGCAGATCGGCGTACCGCTCGTTGAGCACCCACTCGCCGTCGCGTTCAACGAGGTACTCACCGTAGTAGGGCACTCGCTCGGCAACGGTTGCCTCAAAGGCCGCGCGGATCTCCGAGCGGGTGCGCTCGCCCATCGAGTGGGAGTCGTCCTGGCGGTTGAGACACCCAGTGAATCGGCCATCAGGGGTGACCCGGACCCGGTGACAGTTCGCACAGAAAGCTGGATTCTCGACGGGATCGACAACCTCAACAAGGCCGCCATTGATCCAGTAGCGCCGGCGGTCGTGTAACTCGCGGTGTTCGATCCGGTCGGCACGGTCAGCCAGCCAGTCGTGGACTCGATCGATGTCGATTGCCCACTCGGGGTGGCCGGCGATCTCGGGCATGTACTCGATCAACTGGAGTCTGTGGCCGTCGGCGTCGGCGACGTGATCAACAAGGTCGGGAACGTACGGGGCCGTCCCCTCAAAGACGACGGTGTTGAGTTTGACCGGTGCGAGGCCGGCATCAAGCGCCGCCTCAACTCCCTCAAGTACCCGGCCAAAAGCCCCCGACTCGGTGATCTCGACGAAGGCCTCCTCATCGAGGGTATCCAGTGACACATTCACCCGCTCAACGCCAGCGTCGGCGAGCGCCTGTGCGCGACCGGGGAGATACGTTCCATTAGTAGTCAGCGAGATTTCAAGCGACGACGGCGTTCGTTCGACGATCGTTTCGAGATCGCGTCGGAGCAACGGCTCGCCGCCGGTGTACTTGACGGCAGAAAGACCGTACTCGGCGACCGTTTCGACAACCCGGACGACCTCGTCGGTGGTGAGTTCGTCGTCCATCGGGTCGCGCGGTCCACGGGTATCGCCGAGCCCCTCGTTGTGGCAGTAGACACAGTCCATGTTACATCGGTCGGTCAGCGAGACCCGCAAATCGGTCACCGGTCGGCCGTGGCCATCCGTCACCACCATCCACCCAGTCATTGGCGTTGAGCCCCTTAACTACCCGGGCTGGCCCGGAAAGCCAATCCTTTTCGAGCAGCCGATCATTGGCGAGCGCATGGATGCAGCACAGATCAAAGAGCGCCTCCGCACCGTTGAGGACCCCGAGCTCGGTGATGACATCGTGTCGCTCGGGTTGGTCAACGATATCGACGTGACCACAACGGAGGCGGGCCCTACCGTCACGGTCTCACTGGGACTTGGCGCGCCGTATGCTCCAGCCGAACGGGCGATCGGCGATCGAGTACGCGAGGCTCTAGCACCGGTTGCCGAGACGGTCCAGCTTGAGGCATCGATTGACGACGGGCCATCTGCCCCGGTACTCCCGAACGTCCGCAATGTAATCGCAGTCGCCTCGGGCAAAGGAGGAGTGGGCAAAAGCACGGTCGCGACAAATCTGGCAGCGGGACTGTCAGCACTCGGCGCCGAGGTGGCGCTGTTCGACGCCGATCTTTACGGCCCGAACGTGCCGCGGATGCTCTCGGCGGAGGAGCCACCGGCAGTCACGGGGGAGGAGACACTCATCCCGCCGGAGCGCTTCGGCATGAAGATCATGAGTATGGATTTTCTAACTGACGAGGACACTCCCGTGATCTGGCGCGGTCCGATGGTTGATCAGGCGCTCACGCAACTCATCGAGACCGTCGAGTGGGGGCCACTTGATTACATGGTCGTGGACCTGCCGCCGGGCACCGGTGACACGCAGTTGACCCTCCTCCAGACCATGCCTGTAACGGGAGCGGTGATCGTGACGACGTCACAGGATGTGGCGCTTGATGACGCGAAAAAGGGCGTTGAGATGTTCGGTAGCCACGACACGCCTGTCCTGGGGATTGTTGAGAACATGTCGACGTTCGTCTGTCCGGAGTGTGGAAGTGCCCACGACATCTTCGAATCTGGCGGTGGAGAGGAGCTGGCGGCCGCCTACGAGCTGCCCTTCCTCGGGGCGATTCCGCTTGATCCGGCCATCCAGGCACGGGACGCTGGTGATGAGCCAATTGTGCTTGATAATGAGAGTGACGCCGGAGCAGCGTTCCGGGCGGTCACCGAGAGTACGGCCAACGCGGTTGGGGTCGTCCGTCGACGGGCTCACGCCGAGTGAGAAATCGTCAAGGCTTAACGGTTGGCTGCCGATCTCCCGATTGCGGTGGGGTGGCAGAGCGGCCTAATGCGCCTGCCTTGAGAGCAGGTGTCCGAGAGGACTCATGGGTTCAAATCCCATCCCCACCGTCGAACTCGCGTTGCTCGTTCGACGAGCCCTCACTCGTTTCACTCGCGAGGACACCGCATTTTGCTGCGAACAACCCGTGAGCAGCAAATGCGTCACCGCCCGACACGCTCGCGGATGTTCGCTGCCAGTTCCTCGAAGTTGTTCAGATCCTCCACGTCGCACACTTCGTCACCCTCCGAGAACTCGCCCGACTCGGCCACCCGCGCACAGATGCCACCGTTTCCGTCGGCGAGTGCGCGCAACAGACCGTCCTGTCCAGTCACTCGTTCGAGATACCGGCAGGGCGGGCGCGGACGCGTCCCCTCCAGTCGCGCCCCACCCAGCGAAAACCGCTTCCCGAGGAGGTCGTGGACGTCGCCACCCCGGACGACGACGTTCCGGCGGTGCTGCCCCTCCGTCACGGCCAGGTGCGAGCGCTTGCTGATCTGCTCCAGTGCCTCTGCCTGCACGAGTGTCACCTGGCAGACGTCGTACGGGGAGTAGTGGCCCCGGCCAGTGCAGTAGCGGTCACCCTCCAGCCCGTCGTC
>JBKHFN010000039.1:0-10078 GCA_046540195.1 Salinarchaeum sp. | reverse complement strand
CCGAACTCCCGACGCGACTCGACAACCGCACCCTCGACCTCCGCAAGCCCGAGGTCAAGGCGATCTTCGAGATCCGCGCGGAAGTCCTTCGAGCCGTCCGGGAGGCGTTTCGCGCCGCCGACTCGACGGAGATCACGACCCCGAAGATCGTCGCCACCGGCACCGAGGGCGGCACCGAACTCTTCCCGATCACCTACTTCGGCGAGGAGGCGTTCATGAACCAGTCGCCCCAGCTGTTCAAGCAGCTGATCGCGGGCTCGAACGTCGAGCGCGTCTTCGAGATCGGCCCGATCTTCCGCGCCGAGGAGCACAACACGCCCCGGCACCTCAACGAGGCGACCTCGATCGACTTCGAGGGGGCCTTCTGCGACCACACCGACGCGATGGACGTCGTCGAGGGCATCGTCAAGGCCGCCTACGAGGCCGTCGAGGAGAACTGCGCCGAGGAACTCGAGACGCTCGGTCTCGCCGAGGACTTCGCGCTGCCCGAGGGGGACTTCCCGCGGATCACCTACGAGGAGGCCATCGAGCGGATCAACGCGACGGGCGAACTTGACGCCCAGCTCGTCTGGGGAGATGACCTCTCGACGGAGGCCGAGCGCGCCCTTGGCGAGGCCATGGGTGGGCATTATTTCATCACCGACTGGCCCAGCGAGATCAAGCCGTTCTACATCAAGGACCACGATGACGACCCCGAGTTGTCGACCGGCTTCGACCTGATGCACCCCGAGATGGAGCTAGTCTCCGGCGGCCAGCGCGAACACCGGTACGACGAACTCGTCGCCGGGTTCGAACAGCAAGGGCTAGATGTCAGCGCCTTCGAGTACTACACCGAGATGTTCAAATATGGCATGCCGCCACACGCCGGCTTCGGGATGGGCGCCGAACGCCTGCTGATGACGATGCTCGATCTTGAGAACATCCGCGAGGCGGTGTTGTTCCCGCGAGACCGCCAGCGGCTCTCGCCGTAGGATGGCTACCGCGCACGCGCTGGTCCCGGGGCACGTAACGGGGTTCTTTGGCGTCCACCAGGCGGCGGATCCGCTTGATACGGGATCGATCGGCGGGGGCATCGCCGTGGGCGATCCGATCCGGGTGGGCGTCGCCGTCGATACAAAAGAACGGACCGACGGCGGGATCCCTGCGAGCGACCATCCGTCCGGTCGCGTGCGCTTTGAGGGACAGCCAATCACCATCGATCCGCTGGCCCGTCTTGAGGAGCGTCTCGGGGTCGTGATAGACGTTACTGTCGAGAGCCCCTTTCCGTTGGGTGTCGGGTTCGGCGTCTCTGGGGCCGTCACCCTTGGTGCGGCACTGGCGGCGACCCAGGCAGCCGGACTCGAATACACCGAAGCGACGGCCATTGAGCACGCCCACGCGGCCGAGGTTGCGGCGGCCACCGGGCTGGGTGATGTGGTCGCGCAGGCCCGCGGCGGTGTACCACTCCGGCTCGACCCGGGCGCCAGGGGCCGCCTTGACGGTCTACCCGCCGCAGGTCGCATTGAATATCTCGTGCTTGGCGATCTCTCGACACCGGCCGTTCTGGAGGGCGAAACGGATGCGATCACCGCAGCAGGCGAGCGCGCACTCGAACGGGTTCTGGCTGATCCTACGATAGCGACCTTCGCGCAGGCGGCCCGGGCGTTCGCCAGCGAGGCTGATCTGGTGACCGAGGCCGTCGAGACCGTGATTGCGGACGTTACCGATGCCGGCGGCCAGGCGTTCATGTCGATGCTTGGCGAGACGGTTGTGGCGCTAGGAACGGGCCTGAGCGACGCCGGGTACGACCCGACGGTGTCGCGCATCGACTCGGCTGGCGCACGGCTCGAATCGGGCGGTTTTTGATGACAGTCGACCGAAACACGGGTGTGACCGACGAGTCGGCCGATCAGGACACACCCACCCAAACGGCACCGCCAGGTGTTGATGCCGAATCGGAGATCCCCGAGGATCACCCCCGGTACGATGACCTCGTGACCCGGCATCGGATCGAGGCGGGCATCGAGGCGGGCCTCACCCATCTGCAGGGGATGCACGCCGAAGGGCGGGCCAGTGCGTTTGATTACCTACTGGGCGAGGAGACCATCCCGTCAGCAGACCGGGCCGAGCGGGCGGCCGCCGCGCAGCTATTGGTAGCTGACCATCCGGTGCTCTCGGTCAACGGCAACGTCGCGGCACTGGCGCCAGCAGCGGTAGTCGATCTCGCCGAGGCGGTCGACGCGGACATCGAGGTGAACCTGTTTCACCGCGACGAGGAGCGGCTTGAGCGCATCGCTGCCCACCTGCGCGAGCACGGCGCCGAGACGGTCAAAGGGCTGGCTGGTGACGCAAGGATCCCTGGTCTCGAACACGGTCGAGGGGTCGTTGACGCCGACGGCATCGCCGCTGCGGATGTCGTCGTTGTGCCCCTCGAGGACGGCGACCGGGCGGCCGCCCTCGACGCAATGGGCAAAACAGAGATCGTGATCGACCTGAACCCGCTGAGCCGCTCGCCGCAGGCGGCCGCCATCCCGATTGTTGACCACCTGAACCGGGCGTTGCCACAGATTACGGAGCACGCTCGTGACCTCGCCACGGTCGACCATACAACCCTCAAAGAGATTGTCGCCGACTTCGATCCCGAGGACCACCTTGCGGCCGCCGAGGCACACATTCGAACCGGCGACGGCGGCTGACCCGGCCAGTCGGACGGCATCGACGCATCGACCCTGGAGTGACGGGTATATCCACCACAAGAGTTAGGTAATTACTAGCTAATACCACTTTGTTATGTCCGAGTTCGACCAGTTTGCGACCGTTAACGAGGCCGATGTCACCCAGGCAATCGCCAGCGAGTGGTCCGATGAGTTCCTTGATTTCACCGACACCGAGGCGATCGTCGTCGGTGGGGGGCCCTCCGGGCTCGTCGCCGCGCGGGAGTTAGCCGATCGCGGTGTCGAGACGATGATCGTCGAGCGGAACAACTACCTTGGCGGCGGCTTCTGGCTCGGGGGGTTTCTGATGAACAAGGTCACCGTCCGCGAGCCGGCCCAGCAGGCTCTTGACCGGCTCGGTGTTGAGTACCACGCTGCCGAGGAGACCGACGGCCTGTATGTCGCCTCTGGACCCCACGCCTGTTCGGCACTCATCAAGGATGCCTGTGACGCCGGAGCGCGCGTTCAGAACATGACGGAGTTCACCGATGTGGTCGTGCGCGAGGACCACCAGGTGTCGGGGATCGTCATGAACTGGACGCCTGTTCACTCCCTCCCACGGGAGATCACCTGCGTCGATCCGATTGCCGTTGAGGCCGATGTCGTCATTGACGCCACCGGTCACGACGCCATGGTCGTCTCAAAGCTCGAAGAGCGTGGCGCCATCGAGGTGCCCGGACTTGAGGCGACTACCGCGACCGGCATGGACGCGACCGACGACGATGAGTACGGTGCCCCCGGTCACGACTCGCCAGGACACGACTCGATGTGGGTCGCCAAATCCGAGGACGCCGTCGTTGAGCACACCGGGGCCGTCCATAGTGACCCACAGAACTTCTGGGTGAACTGGAACAGAGACTCGAAAGAACGAGGCGCATGAACCGGATACCTTCTAGATGACGTACCCAATACTTCTGTGAACTACTATGACGGCCTGATCGCGACTGGGATGGCCGCCGCGAGCGTTCATGGCCTCCCCCGGATGGGCCCGACCTTCGGGGCGATGTTGCTCTCGGGGCGGCGCGCGGCGCAGGCGGCCGTCGAGGAACTCGGGGCGGACGTCGAGCCCGTTCCAATCACAGAGGGCCCAACACCGGCCGACGACTGACGGCGGGGACGGCCGCAAACCGGCAATAGAAAGACCCGGCGGGTCTGATCCCCTAGTGATGAACCACCAGGGAGCAGTCGGCACCTCACTTGCCGGAGAGACGATCGCAGTCGTCGGCGCCGGATTCGGCGGCCTTTCAGCGGCCTGTTATCTCGCCGACGCTGGCGCGGACGTGACCGTTCTCGAACGGAACGACCACGCCGGTGGCTACGCCGGCCGGATTGAGCGTGACGGCTTCCGGATCGACACCGGCCCGTCGTGGTACCTCATGCCTGAAGTCTTCGAGCGGTTCTTCGAGCACTTTGGGCACGAGCCCGGTGACTTCTACGAGCTCACCCAGCTCGATCCCGCCTACGAGGTCTACTGGAAGGACGGCGACCAAGCCGTCATGCCGACCGACCGGGCCGACCAGAAGGCGCTGTTTGAGCGTTATGAGGACGGTGCCGGCGAGCGCCTCGATGACTATCTCGCGGACTCCGCGGAAGCCTACGATCTGGGCATGGAGCGGTTTGTCTACCCCAACCGATCGCGCTTCCGGGACATGGTCGATCTCGACATGCTCAAGTCCGCCCGGGCGCTGCCGAAGCTTCGCACGATGGACGATTACGTCCAGTCGTACTTCGAGCACCCAAAGCTCCGTCAGCTCACAGAGTACAAGCTGGTCTTCCTGGGTGGCTCGCCGTATAATACGCCGGGGATCTACACGCTGATGAGCCACGTCGACATGAACCTCGGCGTGTACCACCCGACCGGCGGGATCGCAACGGTCATCGACGCGTTTGTCGAACTGGCGACAGAACTTGGGGCAACGATCGAGACCAATGCCGATGTCACGGCGATCACGCCGACCGGCGGCGACGGTCCGAAGTTCGCGCTTGAGACCGACGAGAGCACCTACCGGGCCGACCGGGTCGTTGCTAATGCCGCGCCACCCCACGTCGAACAGGAGCTGTTGCCGTCGGCCTACAGCCGCCGGGAGGGATTCTGGGAGTCACGGACCTACGCGCCGTCGGCGTTTCTCATGTACTTCGGCGTCGAAGGCGAGATCGACGAGATCGAACACCACACCCTGGTGTTGCCGACCGACTGGGACCCGCACTTCGACGCCATCTTCGAGAATCCCGCCTGGCCGGACGACCCAGCGTACTACGTCCACGTTCCCTCCCGGACGGATCCCGACATCGCGCCTGAGGACCACGAGGTCGTCTTCGTGCTGGTCCCGCTGGCGCCCGGTCTCGAGGACGGCCCCGAGATCCGCGACCGCTATCAGGAGCGTATCCTTGATGACTTAGCCGAACAGACCGGCTTGGATATCCGCGACCGGATCGTCCTCGAAGAGCGGGCGTGTGTCTCAGAGTTCGCAGACCGGTTCAACGCGCCCCAGGGAACCGCGCTCGCGCTGGCTCACACGCTCGATCAGACCGGACCGCTCCGGCCGGCCCACCGCGCACCGGGGCTTGAGGGGCTGTACTACGTTGGAGCCTACACCAATCCCGGAATCGGCATGCCGATGTGCATTCTGAGCGGCGAGCACGTCGCGAATACTATCGCCAACGACGTCGACGGCGGTGGGCTGTTCCCCTCAGTCATTCCAACCTCGACGCTGTACTGAGTTAGCACAACTGCCGCACGGTGTCGGCGACAGCCTCAGGATCGGAACCAAGAACGTAGATTAGTGGTTCGATGCCGAAACCGCCGGTCTGGTAGATGACGTCGGCGTCCGGCGTGGTGGCGACCGCCTCCTCAACGGCCTGCTTCGAGTCGGTGTCGGCGGTGGCAGCGAACTCAACAGCCGTGTAGTCCGCATCGGTCAGTGTTGACAACAACGAGTCGGTATACCGGATATTGATTGCCGCCGTCGCATCGCTGCCGCCACGACGGGCGGCCAGCAGGATCGAGGCAACGTGTTCGCTGACGCCAAACTCGGGCTCGCCGGGGACGGTCGCCTGGCCCTTGACATCAAGAATGCGTCCGGGAACGCCGGCGACATCGTCAAGCTCGGTCGCTTCCGGGAGACACGCCACAAGGTTCGCGCCGACCTGTGGGATGAGTCCCGCGAATCCGGAGGTAGTCTCAAGGATGCGCAGCCCACGACGCAAGGCCGCCAGCGTGCGCTCGGTTACCCGGAGGTTGCTCTCTGGATCGTGGATCTGGGCGGCAATATCCTCGTGTTCGGCGAGTGCCGGCATCCGCTCTTCGTGGAGATCGGCGAGCACGCCACCGACCTCAAGATTGCGGATGAGCACCTCAAGCTCAACGAGGGCGCGCACCCGGCCGGTGTCACCCGCCGCGAGTTCGTCCGCGAGTTGGTCAACGATCGACCGAACCCGTGGATGCGACCGGATGGCGTCGTTGCCAGCGACCTGGCCATGGGCGTACTTCGAGACGGCACTCTGGCTAATCCCCAGGAGTTCGGCCACCTCGCGCTGGGTCAGCCCCTCCTCGCGGAGGCGCTCGGCGAGCATCGAACGAACGGTTGGGAGAAACTCCTCAACGACGACTTCTTCGATAAACTCCATGCGTGATCAGCAGCGCGTCTGGATTGCTCCAAGAGTGTACGATCGCTGCACAATCGCGATTTGATGCGGCGGGGTATAAGTATACGGGCACCACGCTGACGGCGGGCGATAACCGACTAGTCGTCCTCGTCGAACTCGGGATCGTTACCGATCCGCGAGGCCTGCGGTCCAGACTGGTCCTGGTACTTTGAGCCACGATCGGTCCCATAAGGTCGGTCGGCAGGACTGCTCAGTTCGGTGAACGTCAGCTGCGAGATGCGCATGCCCGGCGAGAGCGCCACCGGGGCTGCGCCGAGATTCGACAGCTCAAGCGTGATCTGACCCTGGTAGCCTGGATCACACAGGCCGGCGGTGTTCGAGAGGAAGACACCGCCACGGCCACCTAGGAAGTTCTCGATCGATCGACCGTTTGGCTGGACCTCAAGATCGTAGGTGCGCTCGACGCGATCGGTCGGCACCACGTCGGTAACCTGCTCGAAGCGCACGTCACCATCAACGAGGTGGTCCAGCCGCGTGGTGTCAGCGCCAGCCGCCGCATACTGGGCCCGCACGGCAGCAAGCGTCGTCCGAGCGACGGTCGCGTCGGGGTCTGTCTCAAGGCGCTGCAACTGGGCCGGCGCAAGCCCGCCGATTGCCGCGGCGATATCCGCCCGCGACGCGTCGATTGCCTCTCGGAGCGAGCGTAACAGGGCACCCGGCGCTGGCAGCCGATCGGGAATCGTGTCGTCAGCATGCAACTGGAGCGTTCGATCATCAGCCGGATCAAGCGACGCGTCGAGCCCCAGCCGTCCGGCACAGTAAAACAGCCGGTCAGCGAGCACGGCGGTTGGAGCCTGGATCGTCGCGTCGGCCAGCGAGGCGTCAACCGCGCGGCCAGCAGCACCCGCGAGGAGGCCGGTAAGCACAGTGTCGGGCCAGTCCCAGATCACATCGGGCACCCCCGGGCCGTCAGCGAGCGCCGCGAAGAGTTGCGCCCAGAGCCGCGAACGGACACTAAGGGCATCACCGTCGGTGACAAGTGTAACTCCAGGACGGTCAAACCACGTCCGCAGTCGATCGGTTGCAGTCCCATTGGCAAAACGAACCGTCCCATCGCGGGTTGTCCCATCGACGAGGTATCGGCCAAGAACCCACCCGAAAGTTGGGGTCAGTTCCAACTCGTGGGGGAGTCGGGCGCCCTCGGCGACGAACGTCTCTGTGGTATTCGGCGTGGCCGCCTGGCCAGCGCCGTCGGCCGCCACACTGTGGACGTCGGGCGCGTCACCGATCAGCGCCCCGACATCAAGCGTCCGGCGCACGCCGCGCGGGCGCGGCAGTTGATTGGGAACCATTACGAGGCGACCGGGCGCGTCCTCGCTGGGGATCCGGGTGACTCCGCCGGCCGGATCAAGCGTGAAGAGGTTGTGATCGGCCGTGACCCGGACCTGCCGGCCGGAGGCCAGTGTCACGCGGTAGATCCGCGTGGCAGGATTGGTGATGTAGTTCGTGATCGGGTGAGTGCTAACCTGGAGGGTCTGTGGATCAAATCCAACGACGCGAGCGTTGCGACGCTGCTCAACGGTGTCACCGATCTGGTGAAAGCCAAAGCCGTCCGTGGGCGTCCACAGGAATAGCTCCTCGTCGGCGGGCAGCGAGGCATGAACCACGATTGCCAGCCGGCCAAGCGAGGATCGCCCCTCAACGTGGGCGATGAGGTCTGGAGGGATCTCGACGCGCTCTTTGGTCGTCCCAAGGACAAAGTCACCGGGGTGGAGGATGAACTCGCTATCGGGGTCAACGACCGTCTCTGAGACGTACTCATGAACCTCGTCGGCGGAGTCGGGGTGGATATAGGGGATGTTCGTCCGCTGGAACTCAAGGAACTCCCGCCCAAGACGGAGGTCGACACTCGCCGGCTGGATCTGGATGTCGGGGTCCGCAAGCGGCTCGATCGTCAGGTCCCCGGATTCGAGCCGCCGGAGGATGTCGCGGTCCGAGAGGATCATACGGGGGCAAGGGAGCGGGGGAATTTAGATGGGGTGGGTCTGACTCGGCAGGAGTGAGTAGCGATTTATCGCGCCCCCACGAAGCAGGGGTATGAAACAGGCGATCGTCGCACGGACCGATCTGTCGATGGGCGTCGGCAAGCTCGCCGCCCAGGTCGCCCACGCGTCGCTACAGGCCTACGAGGACGCTTCATCGGCCGACCAGCGTGCCTGGAAACAGGAGGGGCAAAAGAAGATCGTTCTCAAAGGCGAGGACGCCGACCAGCTCTTCGCGCTGGCTGAGGCAGCCGAACGTGGTGGTCTTCCCAATGCGATCGTCAGAGATGCCGGACACACCCAACTCGAGCCGGGAACGGTCACAACCCTGGCTGTTGGGCCCGCTACGGACGCCGCCGTAGATGAGATCACCGGTGATCTCGCCCTATACTGATGGTCACGCACTCACCACACGCGATCGAACAGGCCGTTGGGCTGGCATACTACAGTAGCGACACCGACGGGATCGGCGGAACACTCCGCGCCGACCCCGCGGACTTCCGGGTGCGCGAGCGCGAGGCCGTCGATGTCGAACCGCTTGATGCCGACCCGGGAGCGTATCCACACGTTGTCTTCCGAGCGACGCTCACGAACCACGAGACCAACGCGTTCGCCGCCGCACTGTCCGATCGGCTGGGCATCAGTCGCGAACGAGTTCGCTGGGCGGGAACCAAAGACAAACGCGCCGTGACGACTCAGCTGTTCTCGGTCGATGCAGTTGAGCCGGAGCGACTCGCCGGCGTCGAGTTATCGGATGGTGATCTTGAGCTCCTTGGGCGGGCCGGCCGGGCAGTTGCGCTCGGTGACCTCCGCGGGAACGACTTCACCATCACACTCCGTGATCCAGCGGGCGATGAGGTCGCCAATCGTGTGGCCGCCATCACCGAGGAGTTGCGCGCGTTCGGTGGCGACGAGCGCGTCGGCGTGCCGAATTACTTCGGCCAGCAACGCTTCGGTAGCCATCGACCGGTTACCCACAGGGTTGGGCTGGCGATCCTCCGGGGCGACTGGGAGGCGGCGGTTCGGACCTACGTTGCCGACCGCGCGGAGACCGAACCGACAGCGACGTATCGAGCCCGTGGGGTCGCCGGCGAGCGATTCGATGCTGGCGACTGGCAAGGCGCACTTGAGGCCCTCCCGGAGCAACTGGGCTATGAGCGCGCGTTAATACACGCCCTGATCGAGGGGGCCGACTACCGGACGGCGATCGAGACGCTTCCGAGTACCCTCCAGCAGCTGTTCATCCACGCCGCCCAGTCCTACGCGTTCAACCGGATCCTCTCTGCGCGCCTCGAACAGGGGCTGCCGTTTCACCAGCCGGTGGCCGGCGATATCGTCTGTTTTGCCGACGATGGCACGCCACCGACGCCGGATCCCTCACGCACTCAGCGGGTGACTGGTCGTCGCGTCGAGACCATTGGCCGCCACTGCGATCGTGATCGCGCCTTCGTGACGGCGCCATTGGTTGGGACCGAGACCGATCTGGCCGAGGGCGATCCCGGAGTGATCGAACGGACAGTACTTGAGGATCTTGACATCAGCCCCGCGGACTTCGATCTCCCCGATGAGTGGGACTCAAGCGGCACCCGGCGGGCCATCCTGGTGCGGACGGAGCTTGAGACACGTGTCGATCCCGAGGCAGTAACGTTCGACTTTACCTTACCAAGCGGGGCCTACGCCACAGTACTCCTGCGGGAGTACCGCAAGCAGCCGACGGGGTAAACTACCCTCCCCTAC
>JBKHFN010000038.1:0-10172 GCA_046540195.1 Salinarchaeum sp. | reverse complement strand
GGTCACCGCCGCCGAGAAAACAACATCGACGGCCGGATCATCCTCAAGCACCGCGAGCCGGTGTTCAAGGAGTGTCCGGGCAAGGCCGTTGCCCTGATGATCGGGTGAGACCGCGAGGCGACAGATTTCGGCATTGCCGGAGTAGACAGAGTCGGACTTGATTGAGGCGGTGGCAGCGATATCACCATCGTTGGATTCGATCACGAACGACCGTATCTGGTCATCGTCGAAGACCTTGTGCTCAACGGCGTCAGTCGTCTGTAATGGGTAGCCACTGTCATCGGGATAGGCTCCGTCGTAGACGGTCGCCATCCCCTCGCTGTCCGCCCGAACCGCATCCCGCAGGGTGTAACCGGACGGAGCCGTCACGTCTGATGCCATACCGGATATGCTGACAGAATACACTTGAGCGTACCGCACCGATGGACACGCCGAGGGGACTTTTTCCGGCCGGCATCAAATAACCGATATGGATCGACACGACCGGAACACGCCGTTGCACCGAGGCGACATCGTATGAGCGACACCACTAAGGAGGTACACACACTGCTTCGCGAGCTTGTCGCCATCCCGAGTCACGAGGACGAGACGGCAACGGGGGATCGAATCGAGCGCTGGCTACGAGCACACACCGATGCGACGGTCCGTCGTGACGACGCCCCTGGCGGCGGGAACGTCATTGCCCGCCGCGGAAGCGGCGGTCCAGCCATCGCCTTCGTCGGTCATCACGATGTGGTTCCGCCGGCCCCAGAGCAACAGGCCGACGACGGGAGCTACCGCGTCAATGAACAGGACGGCCGTCTCTATGGCCGAGGGACAGCGGACATGCTCGGTGCCGTAGCCGTCGGGCTCGGTGCCTTCCGCGATGCGACACCGAAGACAGAACTCATCTTTGCGAGTTTCGTCGGGGAGGAAGCCGGCGGTGTTGGAGCACGGTACGCGATCGATCAGGGCTTCACACCGGCATTCGCCATCGTCGGCGAGGGATCCGCCAGCTATGCCACACCAGGAGCTCTCGATGTCGTTGTCGCTCATAAGGGTCGGCGCGCCAGCACGGTGTCTGTTGCCGGTGACCCAACTCACGCAGGCGTTCCAGAGACGGGAACAAACGCCATCTACGGGGCGTGTGATGCAATCAAAACGCTTCGGGAGCAAACCCCATCCACGTACACGATCGCCGGTGAGACACTCAAAGGTACCGTTGCCGTCACGGAGATCAACGGCGGCAAAGCCTGGAATCAGATCCCGGGACGCTGTGAACTCACCGTCGACGAGCGGACAGTTCCAGCCGGAGAAAGTCCGCTAGAGCGCCTTGAGAGCCGCCCTGACATCACAGTGACTGTCGATCAAGATCTCCCGCCAATGGCCTGTTCGATGCCGGCCTTTGCCGATGCCGTTGAGGCGGCCGCGAACACCACTCAGCCAGAAACCCCGCGACAGACGGTGAAGCCCCACGCGACCGACGCGGGATGGCTCGCCGACGCTGGGAGTGCCTGTGTGGTCTGTGGTCCGGCTGAACTCGGAGAGGCTCACACAGCTGATGAGAGTGTTTCCCTTGATCTCGTTGACCGAAGCTACCGACTCTACCGCAAGGCGCTCTCGATGGCGCCCCCATCGCCGGGGGATTCATGCGCCTGAAGCGCCAATCACAACCATGTCGTCGGCTGCGTTTGAGGACTTTATCGACCGCGTACGGCGCATAACAGCGCTTGAGGACGCGGCAGGGATGCTTCGGTGGGACCAGGAGGTGATGATGCCCGAGGGTGGGACCCCACCCCGGGCAAAACAGCTTTCGACGCTGTCGGCGGTCCGACATGACCTCCTGACCGACACGGAGATGGAGATCTGGATCGAGGAACTGTCCGCTGCGAATCTTGACGGCCGTCGAGCGGCCATTCTCCGTGAGGTGCGTCGCGAACACGACCGCGCGATGGCGGTCCCACGGGACCTCATTGAGGACCTTTCCGAGCGGACCAGCGAGGCCCATCCGGCCTGGCGGGAGGCCAGAGAGAATGACGATTTCGAGCGGTTCGCACCGGTGCTTGAGGAACTACTCACACTCAAGCAGGAGTACGCCAGGCACATTGACGCCAGTCGTGATCCATACGCCGTGTTGGTTGAGGAGTTCGAGCCCTACATCGATCTCGAGACCATCGATCGGATTTTGACGCATCTCCGAAACGCGTTGATCCCGCTGATTGACGCCGTTCGAGAGAGCGATGTCGATCTGGCAACCCCCTTTGTGGGAACCTTTGCCGTTGATCGACAAGAGGCAGCGCTTCGGGCCATCCTCAACGACCTGGGGTACGACTGGACACGCGGCCGGCTCGACACGTCTCCTCATCCGTTCACCGCCGGAACCTACGCCGATGCCCGGATCACGACGCGGTTCGATCACGCCGATCCGCTGGGGGCAATCACGAGTACGGTCCACGAGTTCGGCCACGCACAGTACCTACATGGCCTTCCAGACGAGGGATACGGTACGCCGCTTGGACAGCCACGGGATCTCTCGGTCCACGAGTCCCAGTCGCGGTTCTGGGAGAATCACATTGCCCGCAGCGAGGCCTTCTGGGAGCGCGCACTGCCGCAACTTCGCAAGCAGTTCCCCACGCTTCGTGGGGTGACGCCACAAGCAGCCTATGAGGCCGCAAACCGGGTTGATCCAACGACTGTCATCAGGGTCAATGCCGACGAGCTCACCTATCACCTCCACATCGTCGTACGCTATGAAATTGAGCGAGCACTCATCAACGGCGAGTTGGATGTCGAAGAGATACCGGCGGTCTGGAACGACAAGTACGAGGAGTACCTGGGGATTCGACCGACGTCCGACAGCGAGGGAGCACTCCAGGACATCCACTGGAGTCATGGACACTTCGGCTACTTCCCAACATATTCGCTGGGGAGTGTCATCGCCGCGCAACTGAACGAGACGATCCGGACAGAACGGGCCGTCGACGATCACGTACGGAACGGCACGTTCGATCCCATCACCGAGTGGCTCGGCGAACGCGTCCACCAATATGGCTGTCGATACCGCACCGGCGAGCTGGTCGAACGTGCCACCGGCAGGCCGCCCTCGTCGGATGCCTTCGTCGCGTATGTCCGTGAGAAGTACGGCACGCTGTATGACCTTCCGGAGGTGGGCACCTAATGGACCAGCGTGTCGTAACGACGCTCCCCGCCGCAACAGAAATCGTCGCCGCACTTGGCGTAGAGCCCGATGGAGTTTCGCATGAGTGTGATTATCCACCAGCGGCCGTCGAGACCCCAACTGTCACCGTTTCCGGTGAACACGGCGAGTTTCATCTTGATCAAGCGACGGTCGAGGCGATCGATCCCGACGTGGTGGTCACCCAAGGTACCTGTGACGTGTGTGCGATCGACGCCGAAACGGTCGTTACCGAACTTGCGGAAACAACGGTTGACCCGACAGTTGTCCGAACAGATATCCACCGGCTCGACGGTCTCTTCGCCGATATCAAGCGAATTGGCGCCACACTCGGGCGAGTAGACGCCGCCGCATCACTGATTGAGGAACTCCAGGCGCGCGTCGATCGGGTCAGAAAGCGGGTGCCCGAGGATGAGTCGATGTGGCCATCGGTTGCGGTTCTCGACTGGCTGGATCCCGTGATGGTAGCCGGGCACTGGGTTCCCGATCTGGTTGCCGCTGCCGGCGGAGAGTACGCACTCGAATCAGCCGGCGAGCCGGCCCGACCGCGAGAGTGGGAGGCGATCCGGCAGTATGATCCGGCGGTGCTCGTACTCGCCCCGTGTGGGTATCCGATTGATCAAACGAGAGCGGCCCTTGACGCGGTGACTGATCGTCCGGGGTGGGCGGATCTACAGGCGGTAAAGACCGGCCAAGTCTACGTAATCGACGGCAGCCAGTACATCAACCGGCCAGGGCCACGACTGGTCGACACGGTCGAACACTTAGCCGGATTGCTTCACCCCAGTCAAGTCGAGGCACCACCGGAGACGGCGGTACAACCGCTTGAAGCTACTCGTGGACGATCGTGATCGGTACGTCGACGAGTCGCGCAACGCGCTCTGAAGTGCTTCCGAGTAGCTGACGATAATCACCGGACTGTCGGCGGTTACCGACGACGACAAGATCAATGTCGTTGTTCTCGACGTACGTGACAATCTGTTCGTATGGAGTGCCGTAGGTGACCTCGGTTTCGGTCGCAACACCGGCAGCAACTGCCTCATCAGCCACAGCCGCGACGGCCGCTTCACCCTCCTCACGCAGGGACTGCTCGGCCCCCTCGGATTCATGAACATACTCGTCGCCAGGGTAGGCGTTGTAAATCCCCTCATCGACGACGTGCAGGACGTGCAACGTGGCGTCATAGCGTTCGGCGGCGTCGATCGCGTGGTCAATAGCCGTGTCAAGACCGTCAGCACCGTCCGTCGGGAGTAGCAAGCGGTCGTACATCGCAATAAAACAATTCGATCGGCCAGAACATAAACACCGGTGTCGGATCGGCTCATCCTGCCAAGTGTCGGATTCGCCCCTGTCGTGGACGGCGAGGCGACAGTCTCGAAAGTTTCGTAATCCACTTGCCACACAGAGGCATATTGGAATATACGCGAGGGTAGCCGAGCCAGGTCAAAGGCGGCGGGCTTAAGACCCGCTCCCGTAGGGGTCCGAGGGTTCGAATCCCTCCCCTCGCATGCGGACGCAACGCCCTTTGCGATCGCGTCCCTATACTGGTTGATGGCCGAGGATGCCGAGCGAGCGCGGCAGGCGCTGTCGCGTCACGACGGATTCGATACCGACACAGAGCCGACCGCCTACCAGCAGACACCATTTACTGTAACCACGACCGTCGGCGAAACAACGGTGATCGTCGAGGTCAGGTTGCCAACCCTTGATGCGGTCGTCACCGACGCCACCGTCGGCGAGGCGGTCGCTGACGGGTGGTACGAGACGCTCGCATTGCGGTTAGCGGACGTCGCTCCAGCGACGAAGTGGGATGCAGCGGATATCGAGACACATGTCGAACGCACCGACGAGGGCGTCCGTGCAGTCTACCAGTTTCCGCTCCGGTATCCGCGGCGAGTCGGCGAGGACGTAGCGGCGATCGCCCAGTTCGTCGAGGGGACCTACCTCCAAGGTGTCATTCCGGGATACGAATACGATGATCCAGTAGCCGGGCTGCTGGCCCGGGCAAGCGATCAGGCCGGCAGCGACGATGTCGATCCGACCCGCGGAGGAACGCCACTGTGAACCCGCGGAGGAACGCCACTGTGATCAAGAGCGCCGTGGGAGTGATCTGTCAGCGACGTTTTCGATTGCTGCGACCGCCGCATCAAGCACCGCAGCAGGATCGGCCGTCGCATCAATCCGGGCGAAGCGCTCCGAGTCGTCAGCGATGACCCGCTCGTAGTGCTCGCGCACCGCCCGAAGATGCTCAAGCTGCTCGAACTTATTGGCCTCGGCACTCCGCTCGACGGCGGCCTCGGGCTCGATATCGAGATACAGTGTCAGATCCGGGAGCCGGGTGAACGGCTCATGAACCGACTGCACGTAGTCGAGCGGGTCATCGATGACGCCGTCAAGGGTCGCCGCCTGGTAGGCATACCGGGAGTCAACATACCGGTCAGAGACGACCAACACACCGTCGGCGAGGGCCGGCCTGACGGTCGATCGGAGGTGATCGGCGTGATCGGCGGTGTATAAAAACAGCTCTGCCAGCGGATCGGCGTCGTCGCTTGCGAGCGAGCGGCGGACGGCGTCGCCGTACCAGGAGGTGGTTGGCTCGCGGGTGAAGGTCCCCGCGTAGCGCTCTCGCAGGGCCTCCCAGACGGTTGTCTTACCGCTCCCGTCGAGCCCCTCGAGGGTCACCAGCATGACTGGTCGTAGCGCCGCTGCCGGTTTGGGTGTTCGGATCGTCCGCAGGGGCAACGTTTAGGCACGGAGGTGTCCTGGGTGCGGTATGGATGTACTCGTCGCCGGCGGAACGGGATTCGTCGGGACGGCGCTGTGTGCGGAGCTTGATCGACGCGGACATGCGGTCACTGCGCTCTCGCGGTCACCTGAAACGGTGGAGTTGCCGAGTGGGGTCGAGACAGTCGCCGCAGACGCGACTGACTACGAGGCCGTACTGCCACGCGTCGAGGGACGGGACGCGGTGGTCAATCTCATCGCGCTGTCACCGCTTTTTACACCACCGGACGGCCTCACCCATCACGGCGTGCACGTTGGGGCGACCGAAGCGACGGTGGAGGCAGCCGAGACCGCTGGCGTTGACCGGTACCTGCAACTGAGTGCAATCGGAGCCGACCCAGACGGTGACACCGAGTACAGCCGTGCAAAGGGACTCGCCGAGCAGACCGTCCGCGAGAGCGCCCTTGACTGGACGATCGTACGGCCGTCGATCGTCTTCGGTGAGGGTGGCGAGTTCATCCCATTTCTCAAGCGCGTAACGCCCGGCCCGATCAAGGCGCTGCCCGGCGGGGGTACAACGCAATTTCAGCCCATCTGGGTGGGAGACCTGGCCGCCATTCTTGTGGACGCTCTCACCGCGGACCACCACGTCGGAAGCATCTACGAGCTCGGCGGTCCGGCGGTATATACGCTGGCGGATATCACGCGGTTGGCGTACGCAGCAGAGGGCCGGTCAGTGACCATTGCCGCCGTTCCAATGGGATTGACGCGGCTTGGACTGACCCTAGCCGATCCGGTTCCAGGAATTCCGATGGGGACCGACCAGGCAGCAGCCCTCGGCGAGGACAACATCGCCGACGACAACGACATCGCCGCCTTCGATCGGACAGCCGAGGACCTCCGGACGCTTGAGGACTATCTCGATATTACGAGCTGATGACGCGCGTCTGACGCAGTCACAAGGTTTATTCGTCGTTTTTTGCTTGTTTCCGTGAGGCGGGAACACACATGAAACTCGCGATGATCGGCTTCGGGCAGGCCGGCGGGAAGATCGTCGACAAGTTCCTCGAGTACGACGAGCGAACAGGGAGCGAGGTCGTCGGGTCCGCCCTTGCGATCAACACGGCGAAGGCCGATCTGATGGGACTCGATCGTATCCCCGAGGAGCAACGCGTACTCGTCGGGCAGGCCCGGGTGAAAGGCCACGGCGTCGGGGCCGACAACGAACTTGGTTCGCAGATCGTTGAGGAGGATATCGATGAGATCCAGCGGGCAATTGATGAGATTCCGGTTCACGAGGTCGACGCGTTCCTGATCGTCGCGGGGCTCGGTGGCGGGACCGGCTCTGGGGGGTCACCGGTGCTGGCCAAGTACCTCAAGCGTATCTATACGGAGCCCGTCTACGGACTGGGCGTGCTACCGGGGACCGACGAGGGGGGAATCTACACGCTCAACGCGGCCCGCTCGTTCCAGACGTTCGTCCGCGAGGTCGACAATCTCCTTGTCTTCGACAACGACGCCTGGCGCCGCACCGGCGAGTCTATCGAGAGTGGCTACGACAAGATCAACGAGGAGATCGTCACCCGCTTTGGCCTGCTGTTCAGCGCCGGAGAGATCTCCCAGGGCGACAGCGTCGGCGAGTCGGTCGTCGATTCGAGTGAGATTATCAACACGCTCGCTGGAGGCGGGGTGTCGACGGTCGGATACGCCAGCGAGACGGTCGAGAACACGCGCAGTGGCGGTCTTCTCTCACGGTTTACCGGCACCGAGGAGGAGATCGATACCGCCAACACCACCAACCGGATCACGAGTCTCGTGCGCAAAGCGGCGTTAGGGCGGCTTACCCTCCCGTGTGAGATCGATGCCGTCGAGCGCGGGCTAGTTGTGCTCGCCGGGCCGCCACAGTATCTCAACCGAAAGGGGATCGAACGCGGACGGAAGTGGCTCGAAGAACAGACCGGCTCGATGGAGATCCGCGGCGGCGACTATCCGCTCCCGCGATCGAATACAGTCTCGAGTGTGGTTTTGCTCTCTGGGGCAACAGACGTACCACGGATCAAAGAACTCCAGGAGGTAGCCATCGAGGCCCAGGACAACATCGAGGAGATCAAAGAGGAAAGCACCGAGAATCTCGAGTCGCTCGTAGAAGACGATCAAGACGAGCTTGAGCCGCTTTTTTGATACGGGGCGCTCATGTGCGTAGGCGGGCTGTGGTAGGCTATGCGGGTCATCGTGCCGTTTGATGTGTCGACGCCAAAGACCAGTCTCGCCGATATGCTGACACCCTCAGAACGACGGGCCTTCGTCCGAGCATCGCTCACAGACGTGCTCGACGCACTCACCACGGCGGGACACAAGCCGACGGTGCTATCGACGGCACCGGTTGATCTTGACTGGCCAGTACACGTTGACGAGCAGGCACTGACGCCAGCGGTCAATGCCCAGCTGGCCGCCGCCGACGGGCCAGTCGCGATTGTAATGGCCGATCTCACACTGGCGACCGCTGCCGCTATTGAACGGCTGACCGCCCCTGACGCGGACCTCGTCTTCGCGCCGGGCCGTGGCGGGGGGACAAACGCCATTGTCGCGCGCCACCCGGGATTTCGGGTGGACTATCACGGGGTGTCGATCCGCGACCACCGCGAGATTGCCGCGGACCTCGGCGCGTCGGTCGCTGAGGTCGACTCATACCGACTGTCGACAGACATCGACACACCGGCCGATCTCGCGGAAGTGCTGTTACACACCGATGGGACGACAGCGGCGTGGTTGCGCGATCACGGCTTCACGGTTCGAACGGAAGAGGGGGCCACTATCGTACGGTCGTGAACAACGGCACCGTTTTGCCGTTCGCTGCCTGAATCCGTGGCGTGCCTGGGGGCCCCAGAATCGATACACTGCTCGCGACCAAGCCGGCTGACATCACACCGGCCGACCGGCTCACCGTAGCACGGAACGTCTTCGTGCCACTGACAACCGCCTGTCGGTACACCTGCGAGTACTGCACGTTCTACGATCCGCCGGGGGAGGCGACGTTGTTATCACCAGAGCAGGTACGTGAGCTTCTTGAGCGCGGGGCGCGCCTGGGATGTACGGAAGCGCTGTTCACCTTCGGCGACGACCCGGACCCACGGTACGACCAGATTCACGCGCAACTCAATGAATGGGGATACGAATCGATCCACGCGTACCTCCGAGCAGTCTGTGAGATGGCACTAGAGGTGGGCCTCCTGCCGCATGCCAACTCCGGCGACCAGACGCGTGCGGAGATGGCGACCGTGGCGCCAGTCAACGCGAGTATGGGCGTGATGCTTGAGACAACCGCAGACGTGCGCGCTCATGCCGGATCCCGGGCGAAGGATCCCGCCCAGCGTATCGAGACGATCCGGACGGCTGGTGCACTTGGGGTTCCCTTTACGACCGGCATCCTTGTCGGAATCGGTGAGACGCGACGCGACCGGGCTGAGAGTCTCCAGACAATCGCGAGGATCCACGAGACCTATGGCCACATCCAGGAAGTGATCGTACAGCCCGTCACCGAGAATGACCGCTGGGACCAGGGCACACCGAGCATCGAGACCCTCCGACAGACGGTTGCGATGGCCCGCCGCGCACTGCCGGAGACGGTCGCCGTACAGGTGCCGCCGAACATCGCTCCAATCGAGGCACTGCTTGCCTGTGGCGTTGATGATCTCGGCGGCGTCTCACCGGTGACAGCCGATCACATCAATCCTGATCACGCCTGGCCAACGATCAAAGATCTTGCCGCGGAGGCGGCTGCCGCTGGGGTGTCACTCCGCGAACGGTTGCCCGTTCACGATCGATACCTGCCCGCGGACTACCAGGCTGAATGGTTCGACGGGACTCCCGCTCCCGGTGACGACTGGGTAAGCGGGCGGGTGCTGTCGGTCATCGACACGGAACGTTTCCGAACCGAACCCTGGCAGACGGTCGCACCGAGTGCTGCAGACGACTAATCTGCATCGAGAAATCGTATTACCAACAACTGCTAGGAGAACATTGGCGAGCCGTCGGCCCGCGGGCCAAGTTGCGGCCCGAACGGTGGATTCGACGGATCAATCGATCGCGCCCGTCGGTAATCAGTCGACCGTTCGACGGGTCGCCGTCCGATAGACGTGATGAGGTCGACATACTCCTCGACGGTGCGGTACTGGCCGTGATCACCACCGGCGCGGGTGGTGATCTCCTCGGACAGGCAGGTGCCCATGAAGTCATCGGCCCCACACTGCAGGAGGCGAAGACCACCGGCATC
>JBKHFN010000037.1:0-10263 GCA_046540195.1 Salinarchaeum sp. | reverse complement strand
TATGGCCGATCTTCCAGCCGACAACGGCCCGACACTCCACGACGTGCTGGCGGACCGAGCGTCAGTTGAGCAGGCCCTTCACCGACACGGCCAGCTCACTCTTCTTCCGGGCGGCCGCTCGCTCGCCGCCCTTCGGGCTGCTGACCCAGTCCGGTTAGTCTCTGTACTTGAAGCGCTTGATGATCGGTACGACCGGGTCGTCGTTGACTGCCCTGCTGGTCTGGCGGCCGATGTCGGGCTTGCGCTATACGCTGCCGACCGGTCGGTACTCGTCACAACGCCTGATCACGTCGCCCTCCCTGATGCCGTCCGCACGCGTGCTCTTGTCCGGGTGCTTGACGCTGGCGTCCAGCGCGTGGTGCTCAACAAGGCTGGCGCGGCCCCGCCCACCGATGCCGTGCGTGAGGCTCTCGGTATCCCGGTTGAAGTACTTCCTGCCGATGACCGCATCGCTGACGCGACAGCCGCCGGACAGCCTGTTGTTATTCGATATCCCGATACGGACCCGGCCGAAGCGACGCGTCGGCTCGTGACGGCCGTCTTCGACTAGCCGTCGAGATCCCGAGCGATCGACGCGAGTTGCTCGTCAGGGCGCCCAGGGGCGTCGTACACAGTCCGCTCCCCCGGAGCGCGCAGCCCATACTTGTATTCTGGCTCGATTACATCGCAGTGGACCGTCCGGCCGATTGTGAGCTCTACTGTCTCAAGCCACGGCCGCAGTCGATCCTCCCCGCCGCTGTGGGTTCGGGCCGCCTCGGGAGTTGCATAGATGCCTGTCACCCGCGGCCCCTCGTCATCGGTAAAGGCCTCTGGTTGGGTGAAATACGTCTGTGTGTCACCGGTGAGGACCACTCGGATGACTTCTCCGACCGGTATGTCTGCCGACTGTGGCACTGAGAGTGCTGGTCGACGGCGGGTACCGTGGGCAACGACCGTCGCGTCGTAGGTGTCGATCGCCTCGTTATCGGAGGGGATGCGCTCCATATTGATGGCTACGTGTCGATGCGTTTGGGTTCTCCGGGATAAAAAAAGAAACTCCGCTATCGCGCCGTTTGCTTGCTTGCCGGCCTTAGCACTCCGACCAGCCGCAGGCCTCACAGGTCTTACAGCCCTCGGAGTAGTACAGCGCCATTGAGCCGCACTCCGGACACTCTGGGTTTTCGCCGGCGGCGAGCACCTGTTCGGAGTCGGCTTCACTCGCAGCCTGCTCCGGCTGCACCGCGCTTGAGCCGCCGCCGGTCTGGTGTTCGGCTTGGGCCTCCTGAAGTTCCGTCAGGTTGCGCTGTTGTGGATAGCCCTTGTCGATCTCGCCGTCAAGGTATCGCCGCATTGCGGTGCCGATGGCGTCCGGGATCGACTGAATCTGTTCGCCCTTGTCCCAGGCGACTTTCGGCGACCGGATGCCTTGGAGCTCATCGGCGATCTCGCGGGGATCGATCCCTGAGCGTAGCGCTGTTGAGATGGTCTTCGCCAGTGACTCCGTGAAGGACGCGGTGAACCCACCCGAGTTGCCGATGTTAGCGAACAGTTCAAACGGTCGACCCTGTTCGTCCTCGTTGATATTCACGTAGAGTTTGCCGTAGCCGGTATCGATGCGCTGAGTGATCCCGTGGAGAACGTCGGGACGGGATCGCACTTCAACGTAGCCCTCCTCGTTGAGCTCACAGACCGCCTCTTCGGGCATCGCGGCCTTTGCCTCGGCGGCCTCACCCAGTGATCGGAGCTCCTCAAGGGGCTCTTCAAGCACTGACTGGGCCTCCGCATGGTCAAGGAACGCTTTGAGGCTCCCGAAGGTCGCCTCGATCTGCTCGGCGATGGTTTCGGCAGCCTCGTCCTCGTCAGCGAACTCGGCGTTCTGTGCACGAGTCGTCTTGACCTGCTTCGAGCGCGTGCCGTCACGGTAGTAGGTCACGCCCTTGCCGCCGTTACGCAGGACATAGTCGAAAGCCTCCTTCGTGTCGGCCAGCGTCGCGTCGTTCGGGGCGTTGACCGTCTTTGAGATCGCGGCGTCGACGCCATGCTGGAGCGCACACTGGATCGAGGCGTGCTCGATCGCCGAAAGATCCTGGGTCGTGACGAACAGCTCGCCGATCTCGTTGGGGACGGACTCGAGTGACTCGACGCCTTCCCACTCGTTGTTATTCATCAACTCGACGGCCTCCTGCTTGACCGCTTCGACGTCAAGCCCATTGGCCTCAAGCGTCCGGAGGAAGTAATCGTCGAATTCAACGAGCATCTCATCGCCCTGGACGTCATCGGAGACGTTCTTGAAGAACGCGACGTCATAGATGGGTTCGCACCCGCCGCTGGTGTTTGCCAGCATCGAGGTCGTCCCTGTCGGAGCGATCGTCGTGGTGTTGTAGTTCCGCATCGGGTAGCCCTCTTCGTACGCCGCGGGGTCGGCGCCGACGTGACGCTCGAACCACTCAGCGTGGGCTGTCGGATCGGCGAACTTCGAGTCGTCCCACCAGTCGAAGACGCCCCGCTCCTCGGCGAGATCGCGGCTGACGCGCTTTGACTCGTGGTTGATGTGGGTCATCACCTGTCGAGCCATCTCGTTACCGACCTCTGAGCCGCACTGAACGCCCAGCTGGATGTACATCTGTGCCAGACCCATGATGCCCAACCCGACCTTCCGGGTCGCCCCGACCGTCTCGTCGATCTCCGGAATCGGGAAGTCCGACATCGTCACGACGTTGTCGAGGAACCGGGTGCCGGTCTCGACGCGTCGGTCCAGCCGCTCCCAGTCGATCGCCTCCGCAAGGAAGGCCTCGACGCGCTCTTCAAGGGAGTCGATATCGCTCTCGTCGGCAAAGGTCCGCCAGTCCGGCGTTGATTCATCAACGACAGTTGATAGGTTGATGTGCCCAAGATTGCAGGCGTCGTACTCCATTAACGGTTCCTCGCCGCAGGGATTTGTTGCCGTAATGACTTCTTTTCGGTGGTACTCATCAGAGCCAAGTGCGGCATCCGGATCGGCGGGGAAGGCGTGTTGGCGGTTGACCTCACTGATGTGGATGACGCCCGGTTCACCGTTTTCGTGGGCGCCCTCACAGATGCGCTCCCACAGTAGCTGGGCGTCGATCTCGAGAACTTCGCCAACCTCGACCTGATCACCGAGCCCGTAGCGCTCGTACATCTCCTTGGTCTTCTGGGTGGCTACGTGGGGCTCGGCCGTCCGGGGGTTGACCATCGTCAGGGTCTCCCCGTTGTCTTTGGCCTCGAGGAACTCGTCGGTGACCGTCACCGAGATGTTGAAATTCGACAGGTTCCCCTCGACGGCGTTCCGAAGATGCTCGGGAACCCGGCCGTCCTCGTCGATGAGCTCGCGGGCCTCCTCAAGTGCACCGCTGAAGCTGGTGTGCGTGAAGTCGTCGGGATCGTTGAGCTTGAGCGTGCGTGCCAGCGAGACGTCCTTGCGCTTGGCGTGGATGAAGTCGACAACGTCGGGATGGGTGACGTGCATCGTCGCCATCTGGGCGCCGCGTCGGACGCCGCCTTGCGCAATGGTTTCACACATCTGATCGGCCGTCTGCATGAACGTCAGCGGTCCGGAGGCGATCCCACCGGTTGACCCGACAGCGTCGCCGTACGGCCGGAGCTTTGACCAATCGTAGCCGACGCCACCGCCGGTCTTGAAGATCTGACTGGCCTCGGTGATGGTCTCGTGGATGTCGACGTTGTCGTCTTCCGGGCTGTTGACGAAACATGCCGAGAGTTGCTGGAGCTCGTTACCCGCGTTCATAATCGTCGGGCTGTTGGGCATCCACGCGAGCCGTTCCATGAGCTCCTGGAACTCGTTTTTCCATTCCTCGACGACAGACCGGACTTCCGCTGGGAGCTCCGGCACGACCGTGTCGTAGGCGAAATACCGGACGTTGTCCTCGGTCAGTGGGACCTCCTCTTTAAGTAGGTGGTCGCGCGCCGTTTCGAGATCATCAGGGAACGCATCGATGTTCGCGAACTCACTGGCGTCGTACCCGAAGACCTCGCCAGCGACCTCACCACGTCGGCTGTGGGTGTGTTTGATCTGCTCGGGGGTGACGGTAATTGGATCGTCCGTGTCGACGTAGACGGCCTCGGCGAGCGCGATGTTCTTTGCGACACGTTCGAACACCTCCGAGACGTCCTCGACGAGGTTGCCGTCGACATCCTTCCGGAGGTATCGTGCCGGCATGATGTTCTGAACGGCGTTGTCGGTCATCCGGTCGACGACGGTCTCGTCGGGGTTGTCGTGTCGTTTGATCGGCAGTACTGGTTCGTCGATGGTGGAGTCACTGGAACTCATCGTGACCCCTTGTTGACGGTCGATACCCGCGCGACGGTGGTTGTTGTTGAATTCATGGTAGTTGTGGAGAGTAGTACGTGCCTTGCGGGCAGTATCGGTTCGCTTGGGGGCCGATCCCCACTCGTTGGGCTTCGACGCTCCATCCCTTTGGCGGGATGCTCCTTAATTGCTACTCATGCGCGGTGAAACTGAACCGCCGCCGCAAGGAAGTGCTCGATCAGGTCGTGTCCCGCTCCCGTGAGCACGCTCTCGGGGTGGAACTGGACGCAAGTGAGTGGTTGCGCTCGGTGGCGGATTCCCATGACGAGCTCGTGATCATCCTCGGTACGTGCAGTGACCTCGAAGGCGGAGGGAATAGCCTCAGCGATCAGCGAGTGATACCGACCGACGGCTGCCGACTGCTCGACACCCTGGAAGATGCCCTGTCTGTCGTGGCTGATTGTCGAGACCTTCCCGTGAACGGGTTCGGGGGCCCGGACGATCTGCCCACCGTTGGTGTAGACCGCCGCTTCAAGGCCAAGACAGACGCCCAGTGTCGGAACCGTCGGCGACAGCTGCTCAAGAACGGTGTTGGTCACCCCGACATCGCGGTCGTGTTTTGGATGACCGGGTCCAGGCGAGATGATGATCGCGTCGGGGTCAGCACCCGCGATTGTCTCTATTGAGGCGGTGTTGCGATAAACGGTCGTATCGGCGTACTGGCTGACGTATTCAACGAGGTTGTAGGTGAAGGAGTCGAAATTATCAACGAACAGCACTGTCAGCTCCTTGAGTTCGCGTTCAGTAACGGCAGCCGGATCGGTCTCGGCAATGCTCCTCATCGGATCACCTCCGCGCTGTCTGTCGTTGCAATGCGCTCAATTGCTGCCAGTACGCCGTCCATCTTCGACTCAGTCTCCTCATACTCAGCGGCCGGATCGCTGTCGGCGACGATGCCCGCTCCGGCTTGGACCGTAACGCGCTGGCTGTCGGCCAGCTGTTCGATGGTTGCCGTCCGGATGACGATCGCCGCGTCGGCGTCGCCAGTCCACGAGAAGTATCCCACGCCGCCTCCGTAGATGCCTCGCGGTCGCGGTTCGAGGTCATCGATAATCTCCATTGCCCGCATCTTCGGCGCCCCTGAGAGTGTTCCAGCGGGGAAGGTGGCACGCATCGCGTCGAAGGCATCACGGTCCGTCCGCAACCGGCCTGTCACGGTCGACTCGATGTGCTGGACGTGGCTGTACTTGAGGACGTTCATGAACTCCTCAACGCGCACCGACCCTGGGGTGGCGACCCGCCGGACATCGTTTCGCGCAAGATCCACGAGCATGGTGTGCTCGGAGCGCTCCTTCTCGTCGGCGAGTAACTCGCCGGCCAGCCGACGATCCTCAACGGGACTTGATCCCCGCGGGTAGGTCCCCGCGATGGGATTAAGTAACACCTCCTCTCCCCGCACCGAGACCAGCGTCTCCGGACTCGCTCCGACGACCTGCCGATCGCCGTGATCAAGGAGGTACATGTACGGCGAGGGGTTGATCTCTCGCAACGCGGCGTACAGTCCAAGTGGGTCGATGTCGCCGTAGAGCTCGCGCGAGCGGGCGATCACCCCCTGGTAGATGTCGCCATCGAGGACGTGTTCTTTGGCCTCGCGGACAGCCGCCTCGTAAACCGACCGATCGCCGGCGACACTCCGCTCAATGTCGAATCCGCCCGGATCCGGATCGACGGCCTCCACAAGCTGTCGGTCGAGTTTCTCGGCTTCTGCCTGGAGCCGATCGTATACGGCGTCCGGATCAGTATCGGGCCCGAGCACGGGGGTAAACACCGCTTCGACGGTGCCCGCGACCTCGTCGAACACCAGCGTCCGGGTCGTCAGCAGGTACTGCGCCTCGGGCACCGGTGTGTCGGGGTGTTCCCGGCCGACTTCTTTGAGATGCAGATCATAGACAGCATCGTATCCGAGGAATCCGACAAGCCCTCCTTCAAGACGCTGGCGAGTGCCGTCCTCGAAGCCGGCCAACCGTGCGTCCGGTAGCGCCGTCCGAAGCGCGTCGAGGGTATCCGTCCCGTCGGCGGTGAGCAACCGCTTGTACCGCGGTGGTCCCCGTATCTCGATGTCGGTCGTCGACTGATCGACCGTGATGACGGCGACGGGGTCGTATCCGACAAACGAGTACCGGGCGTGGCGATCGGTTGCCTCGGTGGACGGACGAAAAGCCCCATCCGGATCGCTCGACGGCGTCTTCTCTGCACTCTCGAGTAAGAACGCGTAGTCGTTGGTCTCCCCGGAACCAGTCGTTCGTCCGGTCAGTGCTGCGTACGCAGCGATCGGCTCCGTGTCGGCGTCGATCCGTGCCCCGACTCGGATCACAACCGGGCGACTCCCCGCCGCTCGTTCACAAAACTCAGTTCGTGAGAGTGACAGTCGACTCATTCGCGTTCGCGCACCTCCGCTTGCTTGGCTGCGGTGACGAACGCCGCAACGGCGTCCGCGTCCTTGTGCCCTCCCGTCCGCTCGACACCGCTGGCGACGTCAACCCCAAACGGATCGACCGTTATGACCGCGTCGGCGACGTTCTCCGGTGTCAGTCCGCCGGCGAGAAGCACTGGTACTGACACTGACCGAACAATCGATGCTGTCTGTTCCCAGTCGTGAGTCTGACCGGTACCGCCGCCGCCATCTGCAGCGATCGAGTCGATCAGTAGAGCATCAGCTGCGTCCGCGTACGCCTCGACGGTCGCTGGGTCGCCTGCGTCAACAGCAGCGAGCACCTCTGTATCGGTCGACGTGTTGAGCGCGGCAACAGCTTCGGGATCAAGCCCGCCGTGAATCTGGATCGCGTCAGGCGCGACCGTATCGAGGAGTGTGCGTGCTTGCTGGAGCGTCTTGGGCATACTCACAAGCACCCCTGTCACCAGCGGCGGCACGCCTGCGAGCAGGGTTTCTGCCTGCTCAAGTGAGACCTCGCGCGGGGTCTCCACCGGGACGTCCGCAATGACACCGACTGCGTCGACTCCGGCGGCGACGCTGGCGGTCACGTCCTCTGGCCGCGTGTGACCGCAGACCTTTACCCGTACGCCCTGGCTCATACCGCTTCCCGGAGCTGTTCGAGTTGCTCCATCGCGGCCCCCGAATCGATAGTCTGGGCGGCCAGTTCGACGCCATCCGAGAGGGTTGACGCGGCGTCAGCAACGTACAGCGCGGCCCCGGCATTTGCCAGGATGATGTCGCGTTTGCCCCCGTCAACCTCTCCGGCAAGGATTCCTCGGAGATCTGCAGCGTTCTCTTCGGGGGTGCCACCAGCGACTGCCTCAATGTCGTGTCGTCCGACGCCGATGTCGGTCGGCCCAAGCGTGTATTCTTCGATGCTGTCTCCTTTGACCTCGGCGACGGTCGTCTCCTCGTGGACGCCGATCTCGTCAATTCCGCCACCGTGAACGACCAGTGCGTGATCGACCGGCATGCGAGCGAGCGCCCGCGCGATCAGCGATACCAGATCATCGTCGTAGACGCCAACTACCTGTGCGTCGGCTCCTGCGGGATTAGTTAGCGGGCCGAGTACGTTGAAGACCGTCCGCATGCCGAGTTCCTTTCGCGGTCCAATCACGGCCTTCATCGCGGGGTGGAACACCGGCGCGAGCATGAATCCGATCCCATGTTCTTCGATTGACCGTTCAACGGCCTCGGGCTCGGCGTCGACGGTCACCCCGACCTCCTTAAGAACGTCAGCACTGCCTGAAGATGAGGAGACCGAGTAGTTGCCGTGCTTGGCAATCGGTACGCCCGCGGCGGCAGCGACAATCGCGCTGGTCGTCGAGACATTGATTGTATCGTGGGCATCGCCACCTGTCCCGACGATGTCGACCAGCGGTGACCGGTCGGGATCGATCCGTCGTGCCTCTGCGCGCATTCCCTCCGCGAAACCAGCAATCTCAGCTTCTGTCTCACCTTTTGCGCGCAGTCCAGCGAGTAGTGCCCCAATCTGTGCCTCCGTCGCCTCCTCAAAGACCGCTGTCGCTGCCTCACGGGCATCGGCCTGTGTCAGATCCGTTCCCTCAACCACCCGTTCGATGTGTGCTTGCATGTACGATCACCAATGTACTCTTTCGTATTTCAATGTACAGGTCTGAACATTAGCGTGCTCCGATCGGACGGTCGCCGTCAGTAGTGGTCCTGAAAAACATACAGAAGAACTCCGATGACGCCGACCGTGGGGGACTCAAGCGAGTGGCGTGCGCTCGACGACCGTCTCATCAGCGGTCGGGTACTGCTCGATAATCTCGCCATCGTTGAGGTCGCCCGCATCGATCATCTCCTCGAGGAGCCACCAGGCGAGTTCGATGTGCCCGCCTTCAATGCTATAGTACTCCTCGGGGACGCCGAGTGTGTCGAACCGCTGTGGATCCGTTGTGGTCCGGCCATAGACGAGCGTGCCGTCATCGGTCACCTCGTCGAAGGGTCGTTGGACGTTCTCGGCCGTTCGTCTGAGCCGCCGACGGTGTTGAGCGGCGTCCTTGAACCGCGAGGTACAGAAGTAGACTTGCTCGTGATTGGCCATCTCCTCGACGATCGCCTCACGCGGACTCTCCGCGACGTGCATGTCGTCGCTTTTTCGCTCGTAGCCGTGGTCGTGCATCCGCTGGTAGTTCCCTTGGGTAATCTCGAACTCGTTGACATTACAGAACGCCGCTGCCCCTTCGTCAAGAAACTCCAAGAACTCCGTCTCGGGGCGAATCCCCGGGATCTCAAAGCCTGGTCTGAGCCCTTCGTCACGGGCCACATACAAGATGTCTTCCCAATCGGTCCCGTGAAGCGACCCCCAGAGCGCCAACGGTGGGTGAAACCGGATCTCATCAAGGCCAGCATCGGCCAGCCGGCGCATGTTCTCGCGATCCCCTGTGACTCCCGTATAGAGGTGGATGTGGTGATCTGAACCGAACTCGTCCTTCAGCAGCGAGATGTAGTGACAGGTCCGATCGAGTACCTCTTGGGGTTCACCCCCGGTGATTGAGCTGCCAAGTGCATCCATCCGACGAGCCTCCTCAAGGACGTCCGCGTCTGACGTGACCGGCCGTTCGTTCGCGTAGACTTGGTCGGTATCTTTGCGATTCTCGCTTAATGGGCAATAAAAGCAGTTCCGGTGTTCACAGTAGCCATAGACGAACAACACCATCTTTCCCCCCCGCGCACACTGCTCACAGCCCTGCGAGTGCATCATCCTCAATATGGGACTTAGCGGTAAAAACCGACCGCATCTATCGGTTGATATCCTCCCCGCGCTAAAGCGCGAGGCTTTCTCCTTGTACTTCAGTAATATATAGAACCCCCGGCGTTTAACCCTAATGCGGCATGTTCACACGACGAACGATCATTGCGACGGCGGGAGCGACGATTACTGGGGCGCTCGCGGGGTGTGCCAGCCAGGCTATTCCCGACGAGTTTGAGGCCACCGCGGCGACCGTCTCGACAGATGCCCTTGATACGACCGGCTACGAGGACCAGGGGACACAGCCTCAGGAGACTACTCGTGAGTTCCAGGCCGGTGGCGACACCCAGACGGTCACAGTCACCAACTACCAGAGCTCCTATGATAAGGCGGTCACACTGCCGGGAGCACAGTCGGTTCGCGCGGCACAGTTTGTGGTGCTGAGTTCCCCACACATTTCCGTCCTCGGACAGGAATTCAACCCGATCAACGACTGGGGCCATCGAGAGTTCGTCACCCAACTCCAGTCCGAAAGTGACCGACTTGGCGATCTCCAGCAAACCGACGAGGCCCAGACGACGCTCCTTGGGGAGACGGCCACTGTCGGTCGCTATACCGGCCAGGCGACCTACGAGGATCTTGAGACACCAATCGACATCGTGATGCGTGCGTCCGCACCAGTGTCCGACGGGGGCGATTTCATTCTTGCGGCGGGATCCTATCCTGCGGGCACCGCCGAGACGGAGGCGCCGAATGTCGACACACTCTTTGGGGCAGTCGTCCACG
>JBKHFN010000036.1:0-10329 GCA_046540195.1 Salinarchaeum sp. | reverse complement strand
ATGGGCCAGCGCCTCGCCGGATACAGCCCGGCGAGAGTACGCCCGAGCGAACTGTAGTGTTCGCTCGGGCAGAACGCTGTGCGTGCAACCCGCGTCCGCCGCCGTCAAGGGTGATGTGGAAACCCATCATGGGTGAAAGCCCCGCCCTTCAGGGCGGGCGTAGCTTACGGATGCTTCTATCACTCCGACGATTGTAGCCGTTCCGTGTCGATTTCGATGCCTGGCGGACTCACAATCAGAAACGACCGGAAGTGCACGAGCCTCCCCCCGGCATCACGAATGTCCGGGGCGAAGCCGGCTGCTAACTCGGTGAGGTCACCGTCGATCTCAAGAACCAACACGTTGCCGGCGCCGACGAGTTCGATGTATTCCTGTGGCTCGGTCGTTCCATCGAGAATTTCGAGAATTACCCGGCCACCCGGCCGCTCTTCGTCGGCCTCCTCCTCGTCGATCATGTCCTCGACCGCCCGGAGGTCCAGCCCGAAGTCGCTCACGACCGTTCCTTTGATAGCCGCATAGAAAACTCCCCCGGCGAATCTGCCGACGACAAAGACAGATTTATGTGTGCGTCGCCGATCGATACGGATACAATGTCTACGCACGACGCCTCTGACACCCGTCAGGGGGATCGAGTTCTTCCAGGGCACACTGGATTCAACTAACGAGATCGACAGCGCACGGATCTTCGACACCACCCTACGGGACGGCGAGCAGTCCCCGCGGACGTCCTTCTCCTACGAAGACAAGCGCGAGATCGCGGCCCTGCTGGACGACATGGGAACCCACGTTATCGAGGCGGGGTTCCCAGTCAACTCCGAAGCCGAGTTCGAAGCGGTACGCGACATCACTGAAAGCACGTCCACCGACGTTGCTGGACTCGCGCGTGTCGTTGATCGCGACATCGAGGCGGCCCTTGACTCCGGCGTCGAGATGGTCCACACATTTGTGTCGACCAGCGATGTCCAGATCGAGGACTCGATGCACGCGACCCGCGAGGAGGTCAAAGAGCGGGCGGTTGCCGCCGTCGAACGGATCGTCGAGGCGGGGGCGACCTGCATGTTCTCGCCGATGGACGCCACCCGGACCGACGAGGCGTTCCTGATCGATGTCATCGAGGCGGTGTCGGAGGCAGGAACCGACTGGATTAATATTCCCGATACGACCGGTGTCGCCGCGCCGCGGCGGTTCTATGACCTGATTGAGACGGTCACCGCCCACAGCGACGCCCGGATTGATGTCCACACCCACGATGACTTCGGAATGGCGACGGCCAATGCGATCGCCGGGCTTGAGGCCGGGGCCGACCAGGCGCAGGTCTCGGTCAACTCCATCGGCGAACGCGCCGGCAATGCCGCCTACGAGGAGGTCGTCATGGCCATCGAGTCGGTCTACCAGGCCGACACGGGCATCGACACGAGGCGCATCACCGAACTCTCGCGCGTGGTCGAGGAGAAGGCGGATGTTCCCGTTCCGCCGAACAAACCGGTCGTCGGGCGTAACGCCTTTTCACACGAGAGCGGCATTCACGCCGCTGGCGTCATCGAGAACGCCGACACCTTCGAGCCGGGCGTTATGACCCCGGAGATGGTCGGCGCCGAACGGGAACTCGTTCTCGGCAAGCACACCGGGACACACTCGGTCCGTGAACGGCTCCAAGAGGCTGGCTTCGAGCCGACAGACGAACAGGTTCGAGCCGTCACTCGACGGGTCAAGGACTACGGTGCCGAGAAAAACCGCGTCACGGTTGAGGAGCTCCACCGCTTTGCTCGCGAGGTCGGCGTCCCTCGACAGGAAGAGGCCCGGGCCTGATTCTCCTTGATGACGCTCCGAGCTTTCGCGGCCGACACAGAGGCGCCGCATCGCGAAAGGCTTAACACCGACCGGTCAGAGATTCGTATCGATGAAGCGACGACCTCCGGTCGCCAGCGGGTTCGCATCCGGCGCCGGCAGTCGCGTCGCCCGTATTGTAGGGGCTGTATAGCCCCTCCTGTTTCTGTCTCCGTTCCACGTGTCCGCGTCGCCGCCCAGTGCAACGATGCTGTCCGCCAAAGTCGACCAGCCACGTGGGTCCGTCGAATCGACCACCGACCACCGCACCCGATGCATCCACGATCATGAGCGAACAAGCCTCCGTCACACCAGATACACCACCAGCGGAACAGTCCTCAGAACAACCAGCCGAGCAGGAATCGAGCGAGTCGGCCGATGATGAGTCGTTCCGGCCCATCGACACCGGCGCCCGGTCGGTTATCCGGGCGCTTGAGAAGGCCGATATTGAGTATGTCTTTGGCGTTCAGGGGGGCGCGATCATGCCCGTCTACGATGAGCTGTCCTTCTCCGACCAGCTCACCCACGTCACGATGGCCCATGAACAGGGAGCCGCCCACGCCGCTGACGCCTACGGCATCGTCTCCGGCGCCCCCGGAGTCTGTATGGTGACCTCCGGTCCGGGAGTCACGAACCTGATCACCGGGATCGCCGACGCCGACATGGACTCCGATCCCCTGTTAGCGCTGGCCGGCCAGGTTCCGACGAGCTTCGTCGGCAACGACGCGTTTCAGGAGACCGACACGACCGGGATCACGGATCCGATCACCAAACACAACATCTTCTCCTCGCACCCTGATGAGGTCGGCAACGATGTCGGGGCTGCCGCTGCGCTAGCGGCCGAGGGGCGTCCAGGGCCGACGCTGGTCGACCTTCCGAAGGATGTCACGATGGGCGAGACCGATGTCGAACCGGACGAGCCCTCGACGCCGGACACCTACGAGTACCGCGAAGAGCCTGATCCGGTGGCTGTCAAGGCGGCCGCCGAGGCGATTGAGCGGGCCGACAAGCCGCTGTTGTTGGCTGGTGGTGGCGTGATCAAATCCGGTGCGAGCGAAGAGCTGCGTGCGTTTGCGACCGAACACGGGATTCCTGTTGTGACGACGATGCCCGGTCTAGGCTCGTTCCCCGAGGACCACGAGCTGTCGCTTGAGATGGGCGGGATGCACGGTCCCGGTTACGCCAACATGGCGATCTCGCACTGCGATCTGCTGATCGGGATCGGCACTCGCTTTGAGGACCGTCTGACCGGCGACATTGAGACGTTCGCCCCCAACGCGGCGGTCGTTCACGTCGACATCGACCCCTCGGAAATTTCGAAGAACATCGAGGCCGACTATCCAGTCGTCGGTGACGCTGCAGCCGCTGTCGAGGCGATCAACGATGCGGTCGACGAGAGTCCCACCATTGACGACTGGCGTGAGACGGTCTTCGAGTGGAAGGACAACTATCCGATGGGCTATCCCACCCCTGATGACCGACCGGTCCAGCCGGAGTTTATTGTCGAAGCGGTCGACGAGGCGACGGCCGACGACACGATCGTGACCACCGGTGTCGGCCAACACCAGATGTGGGCGTGTCAGTACTGGACCTACAAGGAACCCCGTACCTGGGTGTCCTCTCACGGTCTCGGGACGATGGGTTACGGGCTTCCCGCCGCCATCGGCGCACGCGTTGCTGCGGACGACGAGCAGGATGTTGTCTGTTTCGACGGCGACGGGTCCTTCCTGATGACGATCCAAGAGCTGTCGGTGGCGGTGCGCGAGGAGATGGACATCACATTCGTCGTCCTCAACAACGAGTACATCGGGATGGTCCGCCAGTGGCAGGACGCCTTCTATGAGGGCCGACGAACGGCCTCGGACTACCAGTGGGTGCCCGAATTCGACAAACTTGCGGAGGCCTTCGGTGCTCGTGGCTTCTCCATTGAGCACTACGATGAGGCCCCCGATACCATCCAGGCCGCGCTTGAATACGATGGCCCGTCGGTGATCGACGCCCGCATCGACCCGGAGGCGAACGTCTACCCGATGGTTCCCGCCGGCGGGAACAACGTGGAGTTTGCCCTCGAAAAGAACCAGCTGTGAGGTGATTATCCATGAGCAACACTTCCGACGACGATTACCAAGCCCTCGAAGGACCGGCCCCCGACGAGCGTCCCAAACCGCGCGGTCAGCGAAACGCACAGGGTCAACGAGTTGATCCCAACGCCGACTCCACCCCCGACCCCGAACGGGTTACGCTCTCGGCACTCGTCAAACATGAACCGGGCGTCCTCGCCGATGTGGCGAGTCTCTTCCGCCGACGGCAGTTCAACATCGAGAGCCTGACCGTCGGTCCAACGGAGGACCCCGACCGTGCGCGCATCACCCTGGTGATTGAGGAGCCCCGTCCGGGCGTCCAGCAGGCGAAAAAACAGCTCCGGAAGCTCATCCCGGTGATCGCTGTCCGCGAACTCAAGCCGGACGCGATCAACCGCGAACTCGCGTTGATCAAGGTTGACGCGGAGAACCCCGCGGCGGTGCAGTCGCTGGCGGAGATGTACGGCGGACAGGCTGTCGGTGCCGGTCGCGAGACCGTGACCGTCGAGATCACCGGGAGCCGTCCAAAACTTGAGGCGGCTGTCGACGCTTTCGAACAGTTTGGCGTCCGGGAGGTCACCCGGACGGGCGCGGCGGCAATCGCCCGTGGTACCGATTGGACGGCGCCAGTTGAGGACGAGTGGAACGCCAAGGCCGATACGATTCCGCCTGTCGAGGCGGACGACTGACCGGTCCACAGGCGCGTCGCGTATCGAAGCCGACAATTACCCCGACACTGACACCACCGATAATGACAGACGACTTCACGACACTGGTATACTACGGCGAAGACGCGGATCGCTCATACATTGAGGACAAGACCGTCGCCGTCATTGGCTACGGTAGCCAGGGCCACGCCCATGCCCGGAACCTCCACGACTCGGGTATTGATGTCATCGTCGGGCTCCGCGAGGACTCCAGTTCCCGCGCGGACGCTCGCGATGCCGGCCTTGAGGTCATGACGACCGCAGAGGCAGTACGGCACGCCGATATTGTCTCCGTGTTGATCCCTGATACGATCCAGCCCTCGGTCTACGAGCAGACCATCGAACCGGGCCTTGACCCCGGCGATACCCTCCAGTTCGCCCACGGATTCAACATCCACTTCAACCAGATCGAACCGCCCGAGGATGTCGATGTGACGATGATCGCCCCGAAAAGCCCCGGTCACCTCGTCCGGCGGAACTACACCAACGACGAGGGGACCCCGGCGCTGCTGGCGGTCTACCAGGATGCCACCGGCGAGGCAGCCGACACCGCTCTCGCGTACGCCCAGGGTATTGGCTGTGCCCGCGCGGGCGTCATCGAGACCAGCTTCCGCGAGGAGGTTGAGTCCGATCTCTTCGGCGAGCAGGCCGTCCTCTGTGGCGGCGTCACGTCGCTCGTCAAACACGGCTACGAGACGCTTGTCGACAACGGTTACAACCCCGAGATTGCCTACTTCGAGTGTCTCAATGAACTCAAACTGATCGTCGATCTGATGTACGAGGGCGGACTTGAGGGAATGTGGAACTCCGTTTCTGATACCGCAGAGTACGGCGGACTCACCCGCGGCGACGAGATTGTCGACGACCATGTTCGCGAGAACATGGAGGAGACCCTCGAGACCATCCAGAACGGCGAATTTACCCGCGAGTGGATCACCGAGAACCAGGCCGGGCGACCGAGTTACACCCAGCTGCGACGAGCGGAACTGGATCACGAGATCGAAGATGTCGGCGAGCGGCTGCGTGCGCTGTTTGCGTGGGCCGAGGAGCAAGACCAATGAGCGAAAACACGCTGTACGACAACGTATGGGAGCGGCACAAGGTCGACGACCTTCCGAACGGACAGGACCAGCTGTTCGTCGGGCTTCACCTCATTCACGAGGTCACCAGTCCGCAGGCCTTCTCGATGCTCGGCGAACGCGATCTAGAGGTGGCCTATCCCGACCGCACTTTTGCGACGACCGATCACATCGTCCCGACAACAGAATCGGGCCGCGAACGTCCTCTGGACGACGAGGAGGCCGAGGACATGCTCTCGGCGCTTGAGCGTAACACCTCCGAGGCTGGCATCACCTTCTTCGGCTTTGATTCCGGCAGACAGGGCATCACCCACGTGGTTGCCCCCGAACTCGGGCTGACACAGCCGGGGATGGTTGTCGCCTGTGGGGACTCCCATACGGCGACCCACGGGGCCTTCGGCTCAATCGGCATCGGGATTGGCACCAGTCAGATCCGCGATGTTCTTGCGACCGGGTGTATCGCGGCCGACAAACAGGCCGTCCGTCGAATCCAACTTGAAGGGAGTCTCGGCGAGGGGGTTTACGCCAAGGATCTGATCATGACGATCATCCGCGAGTTGGGCGTTGATGGTGGTGTCGGCCACGTCTATGAGTACGGCGGCCCGGCCATCGAAGAACTCGACATGGAGGGCCGGATGGCCGTCTGCAACATGTCCATCGAGGGTGGTGCCCGGGCGGGCTATGTCAACCCCGACGAGACGACCTACGAGTACCTGCGTGGGCGCGAGTACGTCCCCGATGGTGCAGACTTCGAGGACCTCAAACAGTACTGGGAGTCGATCAAGTCCGACGCCGATGCCGAGTATGACGATGTCGTCACGCTGGACGCCGACGATATCGAACCGATGGTCACCTGGGGAATCAACCCTGGACAGGCCGTTGGCATCTCCGAACCGGTCCCCGAGCCGTCGTCATACGAGGACGATGCCCAGCGGGAGATGGCCGAGCGGGCCCTCTCGCACATGGATCTTGAGGCCGGCCAGACGATGGACGGCTACGAGATTGACGTCGCGTTTATCGGCACCTGTACGAACGGCCGGGTGTCAGACTTTGAGACGGCCGCCTCGATCCTTGAGGGCCGACAGGTTGACGAGGATGTCCGCGCGCTGGCTGTTCCTGGATCGGAGACGGTCCGCCAGGCCTGCGAGGAGCGTGGTATCGACCAGACGTTCATTGAAGCCGGCTTCGAGTGGCGCCGCGCCGGCTGTTCGATGTGTCTGGCGATGAATAATGACTCGTTGGTCGGCGATGAGGTCTGTGCCTCCTCATCGAACCGGAACTTCATCGGCCGACAGGGCTCGAAGGCTGGCCGGACAGTTCTGATGAGCCCTGCGATGGTCGCCGCCGCGGCCGTCGAGGGAACGGTCACCGATGTCCGTCGGCAGGCCCCCGGGACGCCACCGGAAGCAGCTGATGACGTTCAGGAGGTGGCCGACTAATGAGCGACGTTACCTCCGAATCGCTCGAAATCCGAACCGTTGCCGGCAGCGGGATCCCGATCCGCGGTGATGACATCGACACCGATCAGATCCTGCCGGCGCGGTTTATGAAGGAGACGAGCTTTGAGGACCTCGGGCAGTACCTCTTTTATGACGCCCGCCGGGATGACGATGGCGAGCTCAATGACCACCCGCTCAACGTGTACACCGACGGCTCGATCGCTGTCGTCAACGATAACTTCGGGTGTGGCTCCTCGCGCGAACACGCCCCCCAGGCGATGCAGCGCTGGGGGATTGACGGGGTCATCGGCGAGTCCTTTGCGGAGATCTTCAAGGACAACTGCAAGTCCCTGGGCATGCCTGCTGCCACGGCCGACCGCGAGACCATCAAGACGCTGCAAGACTGGATCGAGGCCAACCCCGACGGCGAGGTTACTATCGATGTCGAGGCCGAGACCGTCCGATACGGTGCGCACACCATCGATGTCGAGATTGACCGTGGAATGCGTCAGGCACTCCTGCAAGGCATCTGGGACACGACGTGCCTGATGTACGCCAACCGCGATGCCGTTGATGCGGTCGCGGCGGAACTCCCATACACCACCCTGGACTGACCGCCGTTTCTCGCCGCGACCCTATTGTCGTCGCGTTTCTTGTCGGCCGCGTGCTGCAAAGTGCTTTAGAAGACGGATTCCTATTGGAGGGTATGGAGGTCATCAACCCTGCCACAGGGGACCGTGTCGCCACGTATCAGGAGCTCTCCGAGGAGGGGCTTGAGCGGAGGCTCCAGCGGGCGGCGGATACCTACGACACCTGGCGCGACCGATCGATCCGCGAGCGGGAGGAGTTGCTCGCGAATGCCGCGGAGGTGCTCCGCGAGAACGAAACCCGGTACGCCGAGACGATGACGACCGAGATGGGCAAGCCCATCAGCCAGGCCCGCGCCGAGGTCCAGAAGTGTGCCTGGGTGTGTGATCACTACGCCGAACACGCCAGCGCATACCTTGGTGATGACCCGCATCCGAGTCCGCCTGGGACGACCGTCAAAACCGTATACGAGCCGCTTGGGGCCGTTCTCGCGGTTATGCCCTGGAATTTCCCCTTCTGGCAGGTGTTCCGCTTTGCAGCGCCATATCTCACCGCGGGTAATGTCGGGCTACTGAAGCACGCCTCGAACGTCCCTGGGTGTGCGGAGGCCATTGAGGAGGTCTTCGTTGAGGCGGGCTACCCCGAGGGGGCCTTCCAGTCGCTGTTGATTAGCTCTGATCGTGTTGATGAGGTCCTTCGCGACGACCGCGTTCGTGCAGCGACGCTCACCGGCAGTGGTCCGGCCGGACGGGCGGTTGCGGCGACGGCCGGTGAGGAGCTCAAAAAGACCGTCCTCGAGCTGGGTGGCAGTGACCCCTATGTCGTCCTTGCGGACGCGGACATCGAGGCGGCCGCCAAGACCGGCGCCTGGGCGCGCAACCAGAACGGCGGCCAGTCGTGTATCGCCGCCAAGCGGTTCATCGTCGTCGATGAGGTCTACGAGGTGTTCACCGACGCGCTTCTCTCGGAGTTCGAGGCGCTGACGATCGGCGATCCGATGGATCCTGATACTGACGTTGGGCCCCAGGCCCGCCAAGAGCTGCTTGCGGGGCTTCACGATCAGGTTGAGGCGAGCATCGAGATGGGGGCGACACTCGCGTTGGGCGGTGAGCCGATGGACCGCGAAGGAGCGTACTACCCGCCGACGGTTCTGACCGATGTCCCCGAGGGGTGTCCGGCCGACAGCGACGAGATCTTTGGGCCGGTCGCCGCTGTCTACCGTGTGCCCGACGAGGCGGCCGCCATCGAGAAGGCCAACGATACCGAGTTCGGTCTTGGAGCGAGCGTCTGGACGGCCGACGCCCAGCGTGGCGAGCGCGTCGCCGCGGAGATCGACGCAGGCTGTGTGTACGTCAATGAACTCGTGAAGTCCGATCCACGCGTTCCCTTCGGCGGCGTCGGAATCTCCGGTTATGGTCGGGAACTCTCCGAGGCTGGTATCAAGGAGTTCACCAACCGCAAGACCGTCTGGGTCCAGCGACCGGAGACGGCGGGTGAACAATGACGACGAGTGCCAGCGACCTTGTGTGGCGATTCGACGGACATCCGGTCTCTCAGCTCCAGCAATGAAGGCCTCTGATCTTCTCGTACGGAGTCTTGAGGTCGAGGGCGTCGAGTACATCTTCGGACTCCCCGGCGAGGAACTTGAGGATCTGATGTTCTCGCTCCGTGACTCAAGCATCCAGTACATCCCTGTGCGTCACGAGCAGGGTGCAGCATTCATGGCCGACGTTCACGGCCGACTGACCGGCGACGCCGGGGTATGCCTCTCGACGCTCGGACCCGGTGCAACGAATCTGCTGACCGGTGTCGCCGACGCACATCTGGATAAGTCACCGACGGTCGCGATCACCGGCCAGGGAAGCCGCGAACGGCTGCACAAGGAGAGCCACCAGGCGCTCGACATCGTGAAGATGTTCGAGCCGGTCACGAAGTGGAATACCCAACTCACCGATTCCGAGACCATCCCCGAAGCCGTCCGAAAGGCGTTCAAGATCGCCGAGTTCGAGAAGCCCGGCGCAACCCATCTTGAGTTCCCCGAAGACGTAGCGGCCGCAGAGATTGAGGCGACGCCACTGTCACCCCGTCCTCGGGTGCGTCGCCCCGATCCCGATCAGGCCTCCGTCGAGTACGCTGTCGATCTCATTGAGTCGGCGTCCGCACCGGTTGTTCTGGCGGGCAACGGCGCGGTCCGAACCCGCGCCGCCGAGCGCCTCCGGGCGCTGATTGATCGGACCAAGATGCCGGTCGTTGCGACCTACATGGGCAAGGGCGCCGTCTCCGACCGGATGAACTACTCGCTGATGACGCTCAACTCGGGCCCAAACGACGAAGCAGCCGCGGCGATCGATCGGGCTGATTGCGTCGTTGCCGTCGGGTACGACATCGCCGAGCACGACCCTCAGTCGTGGAACCCCGATCTCGATAAACAGATCATCCACATCGACAGCGAACCGGCCGAGGTCTACCGCCACTACAACCCCGATGTCGAACTTGTCGCCGATATTGGTGCGGCGCTTGAGGACCTCGATGCCCGGCTTGGGACGGCGGTCGGTCCCGAGTGGTCTCACGAGTTCCGCGAACCGGTGGTGACTGACGCCTACCGGCC
>JBKHFN010000035.1:0-10411 GCA_046540195.1 Salinarchaeum sp. | reverse complement strand
CGACGAGGTGCGCGACGTCATCTGCCCGGGGAAGATGAACACCGCGGAGTGGGTCGAGGCGATGGAGGGCGCCGCCGCCGCGGGGCTGCCGGTCACCTCGACGATGATGTACGGCCACGTCGAGAACGAGATGCACCGCGCGAAGCACCTGCAGGTGATTCGGGACCTGCAGGACCGGACGGGGGCGATTACGGAGTTCGTCCTCTTGAACGCCCAGGTCACCGTCCGACTTGAGCGATGACGGCGGACGATCGGTATCCACGACCGCCGGAACACTACACCGATGCGGAGGGACGCGAGATCACGATTCGGTGTCTCGAGGACGACGATATTGACGCGCTTGTCGAGATGTACGAACGGTTCGATCCGGCCGATCGGGCCCAAGGGATCCCACCGACGGAGCCGAGTCGGATCCACGAATGGCTCGAAGGGCTACTCGACGGCGGGGTCGACGTAATCGCGGGCCACGAAGGGCGGCTGGTCGGCCACGCCACACTTGTACCCGGCGCTGAGGGCGGAGCGCACGAGCTGGCGATTTTCGTCCTCGGGGACTACCGCGGCGCAGGAATCGGCACGCGGATTCTCCGACACGCGCTCGGCACCGGCGCGGATCGCGGGATCGACCGGGTCTGGCTCAGCGTCGAGCGGTGGAACGCACCGGCGATTGCTGTCTACGAGAAGGTTGGCTTCGAGCGATCGACGACTGACCGGTTCGAACTGGAGATGGCACTTGAACTGTGATCACACCGAGAGAACGGGCTGATCGGCATACGCGAGCACGTGCCCGGCAGCCTTTCCGAGGACATCCTCGCCGGGTTCACGCGGCAGGACAATGAAGTCGCCACCAATCTGATCGGCCGAGTCAAGGACGACGTTCCCAGGATGGTGGGTTTTGCGGGCCGTCGAAAAGCCAGAGGCCTCCGTTGCCCGCATCGACACGCCCTGCTCGGCTGCCCGGTCGCGGATACGATCCAAGAAGGCGTTGGTTTCGGCGGCGATCGTCTCGGTATCGGCCTCACCGGCGTTAATCGCCTGTCGCGTCTCAGAGCCGAGGAGGTATAACACGACCACCTCGGCATCGTACCGATCGCCGACCGCGAGGGCGTACTCGACCGCCTCGAGTGACGCATCGGTCCCGTCGACGGGGATAAGCACGCGATTGACCGCGATGCGTTCGTTCATGTCCGATGCGTCCGGGCGGGCAGTAAAAAGTGCATCCACATCCACCGGGCCAAAGGCGATGGCCGGACCGTAGCGGTTTTGTATCCATCTACCGGCCTCTCACACATGATTGACACCGTCGTCGTGGCGACCGATGGGTCCGATAGCGTCCGGCGTTGCGTGGTCACGGCCATCGATCTCGCCGATCGATTTGACGCCGAGCTCCACGCGCTGTACGTCGGTGAGGATCCCGGTGACGCCCTCTCGAGTGTCGCCGAGCGGACGGACCGACCGGTCACGACGGCTGTCCGCGAGGGGGCTCCGGCGGACGAGATTACCGCTTACGCGGTCGAACACGACATTGATCTCGTTGCTACCGGAACGCGGGGACGTCACGGTGAACACCGGTTTCTGCTGGGGAGCGTCGCGGAAAAACTTATACGCGAGTGTCCGGTCCCCGTCTTGAGCGTCCGACAACTCGGCGAGGAGGCGGCCTAGCGATCCGGTCGCGCACCGGTTCCCGGCCGGTCAAGCGCCTGTAGGTCGACCCGGTCGTCGCTGAATGGAACGCCCGCAAACGGATCGTCGGCCAGCAACAGGGCCCCATCGAGGTCGGCATAATCAAGCAGCGGGGCCAGTTGTGCAGCCGCCGCGATCGACGCGTTCGATTCGACCATACACCCGAGCATCACCCCGAGTCCGTGTGCTCGGGCAGTCGCAATCATCCGTCGAGCAGCGCCGAGTCCACCGCATTTCATGAGCTTGAGGTTCACGATGTCACAGGCATCAGCGATCTGTGGGATATCGCTTATCGTCCGACAGGACTCATCAGCAGCAATCGGGACGGCCGACTGACGGGTGACCCGTCGCAGGGCATCAGGATGTGCGGCTGGAACCGGCTGCTCAAGAAACTCGATGTCGTACTCGGCGAGCGTTCGGCTCATCCGGATGGCCTCCTGTGCGGTCCACGCCTCGTTCGCGTCAACGCGGATACGCGCGTCGGGAGCAGCCTCCCGAACGGCCGCAACGATTGCGCGGTCCGCTTCGGTTCCGAGTTTGATCTTGAGAATCTCGTGCCCATCGGCGACGGCCGCGGCCGCCCGGTCGGCCATTGTCTCGGGGGCGGCGATTCCGATGGTATAGGAGGTTCGGACCGTCTGGGTGGGATCGAGTCCCCAGAGGCGGTACAGCGGCACCCCGAGTGCCTTCGCACGGAGATCCTGTAGCGCCATCTCGATTGCGGCATGAGCGGCCGGAGTCTCCTGGATGGACGCGCTAAGTTGCTGTCGGTGAGCATCAAGGCGGTGAATGTCGTCGATCGCCTCGACACTCGGTCGGAATCGTTCAAGAACCGTCTCGACAGTATCGGCCGTTTCGCCGTACCGGGGAGCAGGGGCTGCCCCCCCATAGCCGGTGTGCTCGGGGCTTTCGAGGGTAACGAACACGACCTCGGCGTGTCCTTGTCGGCCACGGGCGATCTCGAAAGGTGTCTCGATCGGGAGCGACGCCCGATCAACCGAGAGTGAGAGTGTCATAGAAGCGCCTCAATCGACTCCGTAAGGTCGGATCGGAGGGGGTCACTCGCTGGCGCGTCGATCGCCTCGGCGTACGCGTCAACCGCCTCTCGGGCCGCCGCATCGGACTCGATCGCCCGGGTGTTGAGCATCCCGGCGGCCACCTCGGCTTCTGCAACCGGGGCGGCAAGGGACTCATACAGGTCGACATAGGTCTCGACGGGCGGGAGGTCGAACGCGGAGTAACCGTGGATCGTCTCGCGGCCGGCTTCGTGACAGAGCACGAGCGCGTCAGGCATCGCACCGTGAAGGATTCCGCAGGTCACCGCCGAATACGCAGGGTGGACGATCGTCCCTTGGCCCTCAACGACGAGGACATCGTGGTCGGCAGCCGCCTCGGTGACCATCTGTTCGACGGCGCCGTTGAGAAAGTCACCAATAACGCGGTCGACGACGACTCCCCAGCCCTCGATCATGACGCCTGTCTGGCCGGTCGGAACGGCAGCCGCGTCATAGCCCTTGGCACGTAACGCATCAACGAGTTCCATCGTGGTGGTCATCTTACCGACCGAACAGTCCGTACCGACGGTCGCGATGACGGTGGCGTCAACGTTGCCCGCAGTGCCATTCGCCACCGACAGGTCCGCCGGTGGGTCACGCACGTCCCGCAACGTACAGTTGTTGGCCTCGGCAAGCGCAGCGAACTCCTCGTCGTCGTTGAGCAGATAGTGAAGGCCGGCGGTCACGTCCGCGCCGCGCTTGAGTGCTGCCCGGACGTCGGGGCGCCAGGACTCCTCAAACCCGCCGCCAATAGGCGCGATCCCGATGAGCAGTTCGTCGATATCCGCGGTGATGTCATCGACACCCTCGACAATGGGGGCATCCTGGACATCTGGAAGGTGCTCAGCAACGCGCTCGCCGGCGTGTGCGCGATCGATGACGGCGACGACATCCCGGTCGGAATACCGAAGAATCCCGACGGCCGTCTTGGCGTGATCGGGAAACCGTTCGTGTGCGAGAATCGCGACTGCCATGCTCGCACTCGGCGGAGCCGATACTAAAACCCGACTGTCCGCCGCGGATCAGGCAAGCGCTGCCCCAGCCGCCCCGCCGATGGCGCTATCGATCGCGCCGAAGAGTCCGCCAATGACAACGAGAACGAAGAGGCCGAATCCGGCGGCCCCACCGACCAGCCCGCCGACGGGCCCGCCGGCCATGCCGACAACAACGAGGGCGATCCACATCAACAGCCCGGTGAGGATCCCGCCGAGACTGCCAGCGAGGAGGCCGTGCCAAGCCCCGCTTGACAGTCCACCACCAGCCAGATAGCCAGCGACGCCACCGCCGATAAGTCCAGCAGCCAGCTGGCCAATGCCAGGGATCGCCAGCCCAAGGACCCCCAGTACGACGATCACAAGAAAGCCAACGCCGACGGCAGACCAATCGGTCATATCCAATCATTGCCGTCGGTCAGGTGAAAACGTGGCGGTCCCGAAAGGCGTGTGCTTTTAGCCGCCGCTCACCTACGTAGATACATGATTTTCGAGGATCTCCCTCCGACACCGACCGCGGAGGACCTCATCGACACGGCGTTCTCGCGGGCGGCGCGGGCGGGACGAGCCAAATCCGGGGCCGATGCGCAGCTATCGATGCTACAGACGGCCGCGAACGTCATCTCGGATAACCTCGAGAATGTCGTTGAGGGGTGGCCGGATTTCGATCGAATTGACCCGTTCTATTACGAGCTCGCGGACACCCTCGTCGACGTTGACGCGCTACGTGGACATCTCGGCGAAATCACCTGGGCGAGCCGCAAGGCCGCCTCGTTGCGTGACGAGTATCAAAGCCGCGTCCACGACGACACCGAGACCGCACGGAAGTACCGCAAACAGGCCTTCGCTCGGCTAGCCGATGTCGTTGAATCCGTCGAAACGGATCTTGCGGCCGTTATTGAGGCTGGTAAGCAACTCAAAGAACTACCTGACATCCGCCCGGACGAACCAGCGATCGTCGTCGCCGGCTACCCAAACGTGGGAAAGTCATCCTTTCTCAACGCCGTAACGCGAGCCCGACACGAGACAGCGTCGTACCCGTTCACGACAACCGGGATCGGCGTTGGGCACCTCACACGCGATCGGATCCGATACCAGGTGGTCGACACGCCGGGACTACTTGACCGACCGCCGGAGGAGCGCAACGATATCGAACAGCAGGCGATCAGCGCTCTCACTCACCTGGCGGACTGCGTGCTGGTCACCGTTGATGCAAGCGAGCGGTGTGGTTATCCGATCAAGCAGCAACTCCGGCTGCGCGATGCCGTCGCCGAGCGCTTCGACGTGCCGGTATTGACCGTCTGTAACAAGGCTGATCATTCACGAGACGTCGAGGCAGACCACTATATGAGCGTGACCGAGGACGAAGGCGTCGAGGCGGTCGTTGCTGCCGCCGTCGACGCGATTGACTACGAGCCCGAGTTGCCGTTCGAAGCGGCCGAGTGAGCACCAGCAGTTTGGACGGTAACGAACCGGACCTCGATCGCTGGGACACGCTCAAGTTCGGCACGTAATTGGTCTGAGAGCTCAGCGGCAACCGGCGGCGGTGGCGCTTCTGGCCGTTCGAGTCCAACCGTCAAGATAATCCGGTCAGGCTGACTGCGGAGGGGCTGACGGGTGTGTTCGATCTCAACGGCGAGGAGCGTCGCCTGCTCGTGGGTATCGAGGACGTCCGAAGCAGTGGTTTGGATGGTAGTTTCGGCCGCCGCTGCCTGGTTGTTCGCGATCGTTACGGCTCCGAGAAATCCAGAGAGAAGCAGAATTCCAACGGCAAGGACACCAATGCGGGCGAGCGTCCCCCGGCGGATCTGTCGCTGCTCAAGCCAGGAATCCGGGCGGTAGCCTTGGTGCCAGAGAACAACGAGTGCGGCCATGTTGATCGAGAGGAGATTGACCAGAACGAGTACACTCGCACTGACCGTCAGCGTCGGGAGTGCCCACGCAAGACCAATCCCGGCGGCTGCCGCCGGCGGGATCAACGCCACGGCGATCATCACCCCGACTAGAGCGGTCGAAACGCCGGCAGTGAGACTGAACGCCCCAGCAATTCCAGCTCCGACGGCAATCGCCAGTGAGAGCATATCGGGGGCCAGGCGCTGGCCGATCTGATCGATACCGAGGATATCGAGCGTCGGCGGGACGAACCCGGCAAGGCGGGCAATCAGTGCAAACACCGTTGCCGCCGCGATCGAGAGGGTGACCCCGATGATCTGCAAAAACAGCCCTTTTCGACGGATGTCGGCGTTGTTGACGACCGTCCCGACACTGGTCGCCAGTGCCGGACCAACAAACGGCGCGATCACCATCGATCCGACGACGACGGCCGGTGAGTCAAGCAGGAGACCGGCGGTTGCGACAACTGCACTGACGATTGTTAACACGAGATAGTTGCGACGCGCCGGGAGGAGTTCCTCCCCGGCACTGATCAGCTCCTGACGGGCGACCTGGTGCTCGTCAGTCTCGGTCTGGTACTCATCTTTGAGCCGCTCAAAGCGTCGTGAAACGATCGTATTGGCCTCAAGAACCACGGTGACGGCCTCGTCGTCGACACCGGCAGCCTGAAGATCCTCAAGAATCTGCTCAACCGCTTCCTGGGGTAACGGAAAGTACGCCACGGCGGCAAACCGGGTGTTGGCGACCGTGTCGGTCATAACGTAGTCGATCCCCCGGTCCTCAAGAATCCGCCGGACCGCCTCACGCCGTCCGGTCGGCACCGAGACCTGTACGAGTCGCACGTCGGTGACAATGCCCCCCTGGCGCATATATTCCGGGGGCTTTTGCTGATCGCACGCCAACCTCAAGTGTGTCTCAGTTCGCGGACCGTCCCAATCGGGCGGACGAGGTGGTCCTTGTGGGACGATCAAACGTCGGAAAGTCAACGCTTATGCGTGTGCTCACCGGTCACGATGTCGAAACCGGCCGCCGGCCGGGAGTGACCCAGCAGCCTTACCACTACGACTGGGTCGAGGCGGACTTCATGATCACTGATTTTCCTGGCTTCGGGTTCATGGAAGGCGTCGACGAATCCCGCCGCGAGGAGATCAAGACTGCGGTGGTCCGGTACCTCGAAACCCACGCCGATGCCATCCGGGTCGCGATCCTCGTCCTTGATGCCAACAGCGCCGTCGAGATCATCGACCGACACACCGCCCGTGACGCCGTGCCTCACGATGTCGAGTTATTTTACTTTCTCGAAGAGTTGGATATTCCAACGGTGGTCGCGGTCAACAAGATGGACAAGGTTGCTGACCGCGACGATGAACTCAACGCAATCTGCGATCGACTTGGTCTCCACCCGCCCTGGCAGCAGTGGCAGGACACGATTGCCCCGATTACCGCAAAACGCGAGTCAATCGATGCGCTCACCGACGCCGTGCGGACCCACCTGAAAGATCAGCACCGCCACGATCTCCTACAGTTCTTCTAAAGTTCGTGGGTGCGTGACTCGGTGCCGTCAGCCGGCAGGTCGGCGTCCTCGCTGGCGACGTACCGCCGGATCTCCGATGCTGGACACACCCAGACCTCCTCGTCATACCACGCAAACAGCTGTGCAGCCTGTTCGTGGGCAGCATCAGCACTCGGGGCAACAACCCGTCCGACGTGACGCGCCTGTGCCCCCTCCTCTTCGCGGGCAAACACCGTCCACTCATCGTCGTCTGCGTCGGGTTCGGCCCGTTGACGGCGTGCTTTTTCGACCATTTAGTTGGCCGGTATTTCCGGCCCCTCGAAGAATCTTCCGGACGCTCAGTACGAGCGTTCCTTGGGCTCGTAGCGGCCGTGATCGCCCTCAAGGACAGCCGGCTTGTACCACACCTGTGGACGGCCGTCGTTCCAGTCGATCATGGTGTGTTTGAGCCAGTTCTCGTCATCACGGCTCTGATACCGCTTGCGCCAGTGGGCACCACGGGACTCCGTCCGCAGGAGGGCTCCCAGGGTAATCGACTCGGCAACGTCGATGATGTTCCGCGTCTCGATGGCGTGGATCAGATCGTAGTTGAACGACCGGGAACTGTCCTCAACAGTGACCTCACGGTAGTCGCGGCGTGCCTGCTTGAGGTCCTCAAGTGCTTGTTCGAGGCCCTCACGCTCGCGGAAGACATTCACGTGGTCGGTCATCGTCCGCTGGACGGCGTCACGCACCGAGGCATAGCCGCGTTCGCCATCACCCTCAAGCAGCTGGTGGATGCGCGTTCGGTCGCGCTGGACCGTGCGCTCGATGACCGCATCGGGGTCAACCAACCGCTCACCACCGTCGGCCGCAACCGTATCGGAGCCGTCAGCACCGACGCTTGGCCCGGGATCAACAGGCAGGTCAGCGTCGGCTGGCTCGGCGTCTGCGGTTCGACCGGTGCTCAACGCCGCCTCGCGTGGCGGCTCGCCAGCAGCGGACCGGCCGGCACGGGCGCCGAAAACGACGAGTTCGGCAAGCGCGTTTCCGCCCAGTCGGTTCGCACCGTGGATAGACACGCAGGCGGCCTCACCCGCCGCGTACAGTCCGTCGATGAGCGTGGCACCGTTTTCGTCGGTCTCAATGCCGCCCATTTCGTAGTGCTGGCCTGGCTTGACCGGCATGGGCTCCTCAAGCGGATCGACCCCCTCGAAGTCCTCAGCCAGGTGGACGATGTTCTCAAGTCGATCAAGAATCCGCTCTTCGCCGAGGTGGCGCATATCAAGCATGACGTGGTCGTCGTCAAAGCCACGGCCCTCGCCAACCTCGGTGAGTTCGGCCCGTGAGACAACGTCGCGGGAGGCCAGTTCGCCAACATTGTTGGCGTATCCACGCTCGAACATGAACCGCTCACCCTCGGTGTTATACAGGATGCCGCCCTCGCCGCGGACCCCCTCGGTGATCAAGACCCCAGTTGAGGGAAGGGTCGTGGGGTGGAACTGGACGTACTCCATGTCCTCAAGTGGGACGCCAGCGCGGTAGGCCATCGCCATCCCGTCACCGGTGTTCGCAGTGGCGTTGGTAGTGTGATCGAACGCCTGTCCGTTGCCGCCGGTCGCGATGACAACCCCACGGTTGGCCTTGAATCCGGCTACGTCACCGGTGTGCAGATCGTAGGCGACCACGCCGTGACAGGTGCGGTCGCTCGGATCCTCGTGATCGGTGACCGCGAGGTTCGTCACGAACCACTCGTCGTAGATTTCGATCCCACGCTTGGCGACCTGCTGGTAGAGTGTGTGCAGCAGGTGATGGCCGGTTTCGGCGCCCGCGAAGGTTGTCCGCGGATATGACATCCCACCGAATGGACGCTGGGCGACTGTGCCGTCCTCCTCACGGGAGAAGGCCATCCCCCAGCGCTCAAGTTGGAGGACTTCGCGTCGAATCTCCTGGGCGAAGGCCTCAATGGCTGGGGCGTCACCGACGTAGTCAGCGCCCTTCATCGTTTCATAGGCGTGATCCTGCCAGTCGTCCTCGTCATCGAGTGCTGCATTGATTCCGCCCTCAGCGGCGCCGGTGTGGCTCCGCACGGGATGAAGTTTTGAGATAACGGCGACATCAGCGCCTGCCTCGTCGGCCGCGATTGCCGCTCGCAAACCCGACCCACCACCGCCAATGACGAGCACATCGTGCTCTCGCATGCTATTTCATCGTTAATGTCGAGGGTTACTTGGCTCTGTGGGTTCGGGCACAAGACTCCCCGAGAGCAGGGCGGCTCAGGCGTCGCCGTCGTCTACCTGAAGAGCACTTCGCAGTCCCGGAAGTGTCGAGGCCAGTTCGGCGGCATCCTCGCGGGCATCCTCAATGTCGTCAATAAGGTCATCAAGCCGGTCGATCTCTGCGGCGAGATCATCGCCATCCTCGAAGGCCCCGGCGCGCTGGCCCATCGTGAACCACTTTTTCGCATCACGGAGGTGCTCGCGGGCGTCGCCGACCGCAAGCGCTGACTTGAGCGTGTTGAGCGTCCCGAGGGCATTCTCACCGTCAACCTCCCAGATCGCGTCTGGATCCGGGAGCGACGCGCGAGCGTCCGCAAGCGACGCTTCGACATCGTCACGCATCTCCGAGGCCGCTTCGCCGAAGAGGTCGTCGTCATCGAGCGTTGACTGACTCATACAGGTCGCTTGGCCCGGATCACAAATAAATAATCGGCCACAGCAGACTCAGGCAGGATCTCCCGGTCTTGGTCCGTGAGCACTTGCACGTTGATCGGCGACGAGATCGAGAGGTGGCGCCGTGGCGCCGATCACGAGGAGTGCGTAATACCGGAGGTACACATGAAAGGGAACCGAGACCACGACCGCAACGACGAGTGCAGCGACACCGCCGAGACTCCCGAGTCCCGCCAGCACGAGTCGACTCATCGGCGTCAGCCCACCGACGAGGAGAATCCCTCCGGAAAGGGTGCTGATGAGGACGACAACAGCGCCAACCCCGGTCGCGATGGCGAGCGCCGCCACGACACCGACGGCGACACTCACCACCGGTCGAACGATAGCGTAGGCGAGATACTCACCCGGACTCGTTCGGACAACGACGCTCAGTCGGCGCCAGGCGGCGAAGACGGACGCATTGGCGGCAATCGACACCGGAACAGCGAGCTGGCAGGTGATTGCATCAAGCACCCACGCGAGCGCGACCCCGACACCGGCGACCACAAGGGCGAGAGGTGACGGGTGAACGACAGGGATAACAGCAACATCGAGCCACGCAAGCACGAGCATCCCTGCCGGAAGGAG
>JBKHFN010000034.1:0-10638 GCA_046540195.1 Salinarchaeum sp. | reverse complement strand
GACGACGAACCTCGTCCGAGGCGAATGGGTCGTTGGCCTCGTCGGCAGCCCGCTCGCGTTCGGCTTTCAGCTCTGCGATGTACTCACCGACCTCCTCGTAAAACGAGTCCCGCAGGTCCTGTAGGTCGTCCTTCTGACGTTCGCGGTTCTGTACGGAACGAAGTTCGTCGAGATTCATTCTCGGTCTTTTTCGGCACGCCCCCGGGTCATGAGGAAGATCCCGAGGAACTCCGGATATAGGTCATTTCCGTCGGTGACTGTAAAGGTACCGCCACCCAGTTCAACCTGACCGACTGTTGGGTCATCCATCGGCGGCAGTCCCGAGAGGTCGGTGACATCAATGGCAATCTCGGCTCCGCGGAACGTCTCAGGGACAGCATCAGAGAGTGGATCGAAAGCGTCGAGTGCATCACGCCCAATCCGCGTTACCCGAAGACCGCTTCCTCCGTGGAGACTTCCCGGAAGCCGGATGAGTCGGTGTGTGTCGGTCGTAACGGGCTCATCAATCGGCGCGCGCTCGGCGTCACGCGTCTCCGCGACAAGTCCTCGTACCAGCGATACGAACGCCGGGTGGAGATCAATATTGCCCCGACGGATCGCCGCCTGATTGTTCTCAAGGGCGGTCAAAATCGCCTCGGCTTTGCCGGTAGCGATCCCGTCGTACGTCGTGAGCGTCTCGATCGCTTGCTCGCGGTCGGCCGCTAGTAGGTCCTCGACAAGAGCAAGCAGCCGGTCGTGGACGCGTCGACTCCAACCACCCTCGCCGGTGAGCAGCCGCTTCTCTGCCGGGCTCTGACGACCTGCCGGTCCGGCGACCGACTGGGTCGCGACCACATGATCGAAGTCAACCTCAATCCCTCGGACGTACTCAACAATCTCGCGGCGGCTATCGCGATCTAACTGCTGGATCGAGGCGTCGCGAACGTGGACGTGGTAGCCACGTCCACCTGAGAAGGTGATGGTGATGTCCTCAAAGCCGAAGTCAGTCTCAAGGAAATCAAGTAGTCGGATGAGGGCGTCTTTACACGCGCCGAGCATGTCGGCGAGCGCTGTCGTATCGGGATCAACAGCTGGCAGGTGGTCAGCATCTAAATCGAACACGAGGTCCGAGCCACGCCATCCCTTGGCGTCCATCTGCTCGGCCCCGGGATCGTCGTAATAGCCGGCCGAGAAGTAGACGTGGCGCGGGCGCTCACGTTGGAGAAACGTTTCGATGTCACCGAGCTCAAGTGTCGACTGGTGACGCACCATGGTCGTCCCCGAGGAGGAGAATGGGATGTAGCCCCACTCGCGGTGCCGTGGATCCGGTGGGGGCGTGATCGTCGCGTGCCGGTAGTAGTCTCGAAACCGGCCACGGAGATACGCCCGGGTGCGTTTCTCCATCGTTCCGCAAGCGCGTAGGCGCAGCCGGATTAAAACCCTACTGGCCTCGGCCGAAGAACTGCGAGAGCTTGTCTGTGAGCCCCTCCTGACCCAGTCGGAGGAAGTAGGCGTCACCGCCGTCCTCGTAGTAGCGGTCGATATGGCGCTCAACCTCGAATCCGACGGTCCGGTAGAACGCAAGAGCATCCTCATTGGTCGCCCGGGCGTGACAGCTCACCGAGTCGTGATTCTCGGCGACCCGTGCAACAAGACGTCGGCCGAACCCCCGATCACGAAACTCCGGATCAACCGCCAAAAACAGGATATATCCATCAAGACGCACCGCAGCGAATCCAATCACATCGCCGTCGGCCAGCAGGACGTGAACACGGGCCCGTTGGTAGGCGTCAGCAAAAAATCCCCACCGCTGTTTGAGAACCCCTTCGGCGTGGCGGATCCGCTCTTTAAGTTGCCAGGCAGCATCGAGGTGTGCGTCGTCGCCTGGCTCGACGACCACCCGCTCGACGTTGACGCTCACTACCACAGTACTAACAGCGTGTCCGGTATAATTCCACCGCCAGCGTGCCGGACGAAACACCCAAACGGCGCCCGGAGTGTACCATTCACATGGGCTTTCGCCTGCGGTCTCATCCCGCCGATGTCGCCGTCGAAGCCGAAGGCACTACCTTCGGTGATGCAGCCGCCGCGGCGGCGGACGGCATGGCCGCCGCGATGTGCGAAAGTGTCCCCGCGGGAGGTGAGCGGGTTCGCGTCGAAGTTACCGCCGAGAGTCGATCGGCACTCCTCTTTGAGTATCTCACGGAGTTGATCCTCCAGCGCGACATCCGCAGTGTGCTGCCGGTCGACAACACGGCGACGGTATCGTCAACCGATACGGGCTACCGGCTTGAAGGGGACACACGGGGGGTGCCGCTTGACCGCGTGAACGCCCGAGACCTGAAGGCGGTGACCTACTCGGAGATGTCGATTGAGGAGACCGGCGACGGCTGGCGGGTGTACGTCGTCTTCGACGTGTGACGAGGGCGAAATCGTTAGGAGTCCGCTGACCCCAGTGATGGACATGACGACGTTCGAAGCCGACGGGCTGACGCTTGAGCAGATTCGGGAGCACGTCTGGAAGCTTCCACAGTCGGGCGAGATGGGTGTCAGCGGACGCGTATACGCAAGCGAGGCGCTTCTTGAGGCAATTTCCGGGGACAAGACGCTCTCGCAGCTCCAGAACGCCGCGCACCTTCCGGGCATGGTCGATCCCGTGATCACGATGCCGGATGGACATCAGGGGTATGGCTTTCCCGTCGGAGGTGTCGGCGCGACTGACGCTGAAGACGGCTGTATCTCGCCCGGCGCCGTCGGCTACGACATTAACTGTCTACCGGCAGACGCCGCGGTGCACCTCAACTTCGGTCGGCGGTTAGAGATTGGTGAATTGGCTGCTCGCTTTGAGGACGAGGAGGCAATGGTAGCCGGTGACCGGCTTACAGCGGCACCGATCCAGCTGTTTACCGCCTCGGGAGAGAAGCCGGTCTATGCGGTTGAGACGACAACTGGTGAGCGCATTGAGGCAACACCGGATCACCAGTTTCAGACGCCGGAGGGGATGGTCGCACTTAACGAACTCGCGCCGGGCGACCGACTCCGGATTCAGCCGTTCCGTGGGCTGGCGGACGAAGAGCCACCGGATGTGACGGTGATTCAGGAGACAGACGGCGACAGCGATCATTGTCCTCTGTCAACAGCCGACCCGGCGTTCGCGCGGCTACTCGGCCTACTGGGATTCCTCCGGGGCAGCGGCACCATCACCGAGGAGGATCACGTGCACTTCTACGGTGCGCCCGAGGACCTCGACGCGCTACGGGCGGACCTCCGACAACTTGGCTTTGGTCCGACGCCGATCGAAGACGCAACGACAGAGGATGGCGTGCGTGTTACCGATCCCGAGTTGGCCCGTCTCCTCGCGGCGCTCGGTGCGGACTCAACATCGATGCCTGCGCCACCACATCCACCGGCAGCCGCCGACGTGCTGACGGACTGGCAACTGGCGGTCTACTACGCGGCGTACTTCGGGGCGGCCATGGCCGCTCCGACCGGTGGTCCAAACGGTCAGCTCAAGCGCCCGACCGTCGGTCTCGCGGACACATCAGCGCCAGCCCATCGCGCGCTCAAGAGCATAGTCGAGTTCCTCGACAGCATCGGCATCACCGCTACCACCGAAGCGACCGAGGACCGACTTGCACTTGCCATCGAGAATGATCTCGACAACCTCCGACGATTTTTTGCGACGGTCGGCTACCGGTATCACCAGCGAAAACGGCAGGCAGCAGTAGCAGCCATCCAGTACTGCAAAGCGGTCACGCCGAGTGACTCGTCGGCTCCGCGTGCCGTGGCTGACGGCGGACCATCGGCAGCCCCCGAGGCGGACTTTGCCACGTTTCGGAAACAGTGTGCGGTTGGTGACGATCTAACCGTCGAGACGACGATCGCGTCGATCGAACCGGCTGGCGAGAAGCCGGTATACGACATTGGCGTCACCCACCCAGAACACACCTTCCTCGCCAACGAGTTCGTGGTCTCAAACTGTGGGGTGCGGATGATCAAGACCAACCTCACCTATGACGATCTCACAGGCCGTGAGGAGGAGCTTGTCGAGACACTATTCACGAACGTTCCAACCGGTCTTGGCGGTGGGGGGATTGTCGAGGTTGATCGCGAGACAATTGACGAGATCCTTGAGCGGGGCGTCGAATGGGCCGTTGACAACGGCTACGGCGTTCCGGCCGATCTCGAGCACTGCGAGGACGAAGGGCGACATCCGGCAGCCGATCCAACGAAGGTCAGCGACGATGCCAAAGATCGAGGGCGACAGCAAGTCGGCAGCCTTGGGAGTGGCAATCACTTCCTTGAGGTCCAGCGGGTAACGGACATCTATCGTCCGGACGTGGCGGCAGAGTTTGGACTCAAAGAGGATCAGGTGGTCGTCCTCATCCACTGTGGCTCGCGTGGCCTGGGTCATCAAACCTGCACAGACTACCTCCGCGAGATCGAACAGACCCACCGCAGGCTCCTGGATCGGCTTCCTGACAAGGAGTTAGCGGCTGCGCCCGCCGGATCACAACTCGCCGAGGATTACTACGGAGCGATGTGTGCAGCAGTGAACTTCGCGTGGGTCAATCGACAGCTGATCACCCACCGTACGCGACAGGTCTTCCAGCGGGTCTTCGACCGGCGCTGGGAGGACCTCGGGATGGACCTGCTGTACGATGTTGCACACAACATCGCCAAGCGTGAGACGCACACCGTTGATGGGCGTGAACGGGAGCTCTTCGTCCACCGGAAGGGGGCGACACGGGCGTTTCCCGCCGGCCATCCGGCGGTTCCACCGGCCTACCGGTCAGTCGGTCAGCCGGTCATTATCCCGGGGAGCATGGGCGCCGGGAGTTACGTCCTCAGGGGGGGTGAACGCTCGCTTGACCTTTCCTTTGGATCGACCGCCCACGGTGCCGGACGTCTGATGAGCCGCACGCAGGCGAAAAACGAGTTCTGGGGCGAAGATGTCCAGGACCGACTTGAAAAGCACAATGCGATCTACGTCCGAGCCGAAAGCGGCGCGACGGTCGCCGAAGAGGCCCCCGGCGTCTACAAGGACGTCGATGAGGTGGTTGAGGTCTCCGACGCACTGGGGATCGGCGACAAAGTTGCCCGTACCTTCCCGGTCTGTAATATCAAGGGGTGAGAGGAGCTCCTCGGCTACAACGCCACGTCCGCGTGACATCCTCCCCGTCGTGAACGACGGGGCTTCCCACGCATGGGGAATCCGAGCTGGCAGGTTTCAGTCCGAGTAGGCCGTGAGTGTCATCTGCGAGGGTTTCTCGCTCGGCTCACGGTGGACTGTGGCGGTGTCACGACCGCTCCCGTCCTGTGGCGAGTCATTGCATCCAGGTTCCCAACGGACGCTCTCTCCCCACGGGTTGACGCGACTGGCGATGTTCGCCGCCGCGTTGATATCTGCTTGGAACTCCGAGACGTGGCAGTCGTCGTGTGGACACACAAACTCCGCTTGCTCATCACGTCGGCCGAGTCGGTTGCAGGCGTGGCAGGTTTGCGACGTATAGGCCGCGTTGACGTATTCGACGCGAATCCCCGCCTCTGTCGCCCTGTCTTCAATCCGACCCTGTAGCCGGGCGAACGCCCATGAGTGTAACCTGCGGTTCATCCACTTGCCGTAATCCAGTGATTCGCGGATGTACGACAGGTCTTCCAACACGATCACTGGTTCATCGAACTGCTTGGCGTACTCAACAGCCCGCCGAGACGCTTTCTCCACGATATCTGTGAGCGCGTTCTGGTAGTGGTCGAACCGGTCGTCGATCCGCCACTCGGCGGCGTCACGCTCTTGGAGGCGTTTGAGTGTGGTGAACATTTCTTTGCGGAGATGTCGTGCCCGACTGCCACTGAAGAGCATCGGCTCCCGTGGTACGTCGCGTTTCAGGGCACAGCCCGTAATCAACGCGCTCTCGCCTACGTCGAAGCCGATGTATGTCATGTCATCTGATTCGGTCGGTTCTTCGACCGTGTATTCGACGGTGACGTGTAACTCCCATGACGAACGATGCTGCTGTAACCGAAGCTCGCCCGCTTCCGAATTACCGTTCAGCAGATCGAACCAGAGCGATTCCTGTTCGGGATTGATGCGAAGCGGAATCCAGAAATTCGTTCCGCGACCGGGTTGTGGAACCTGCCACACGAAGCTGTGGTCGCGCTCCTCCGAGTGGTCGAAAGTGGCCGCCCGATTGACGAGCCGAAGTGGATGCTCGTCGTCCAATTCGTCGGCGTTGTACGTGTCGCGGAGTTTCGGGATGTAAGACTTGAGCGCGTCTTTGGCTTGGTACGGCAGGTCGTAAGGCGTCACAATGTCGTTGACGGCCGACATTGTGGTCGCTTCGGCATTGAAAGCGTCGTGGAGAGCATCGCGGTAGGTGTCCAAGAGCCGCTGTAGGCGTTGCTCTTTGCCCGCAGTGGGCGTGGCGAGCGTGGCCTGTAGCGTCTTTGTCACCGTCTCGGACACACACTTAGTTATATGTTAAACAAAATTAAGTGTATTGGTGAAATAGACTGTCGTATGCCGAACATCAATTTCGAGGTAGGGGATGACCAGTATGAGCGGTTGAAAGAAACAAAGAAACGGCACGGCCTGACGTGGAAAGGGATGATGTTGCACGCCCAACGGGAGCTGGATTCCGACGAGAGCGACGAATAGCGGCTCTGTAGTAGCATGTCGCATTCCCGCCCGGCCTGAAGGCCGGGATTCCCTGCTTGTTTAGATGGACCAGAGCGTGATTGCGTATCCAGCCACTATGGCTGGAAATCAAACCGCGGACTGTCCTCAAGCCATGGCCCGTCGTCAACGCGCTGTCCTTGTTCGTACCGCACGAAGTTGAGATAGAACTGCCGGCCACAGCCCTGCGGGGCCTCTGCAGCCCGATCGGTGCCAATCCGGTCGTCAACTCCACAAACAAGCTCAATCCCGTCAGCGTCCTCGCGATCGTCATCGGTCAACCCAGCATAGGAGTAGCCCTCAATTGGCGTGGCGGTAACCGACCGATCGGCGAGGACGGGCGGACGGTCAAGTTCGTGGATGGCCTCACAGTATGGGCAGGTATACGAGACGACGACCATGCTCAATAGAGGGGCTCAACGGCTATGAGTGCATCCCCGCGTTCTATATATTTTGGGCCACAAATATCATACAGTTGTTTCTTTTTACTGAATAACCTGAATGAAAGTTGGTTGCAGACGACAATATTCGCGGTGATCAGAATATGATTCCCCGTAGTCGTCTATAATCATGGTATGGATCCGGACTACGAACTCGACTTGCGGATCGGCGGCGCGACGATTGAGCGGAGCACCGACGAGGGGACAGTGCTAGTCCGATACAACGGACCCATCGATCGACTGCTCCGGACAGTGACCTACCAGTACGAGCTGGTCGAGACACGATCGGACACCATCGAATTACGGCCGGTCTCACGACCCGTCGCGGAGTGATTCAGGAACCATCCTCAAGGACGCCAGGATCGTGAGTTCACCTTGGGGTCAAGCCCCGGGGCAGTCGCTTTGATCGCCTGTACGCCGGTACGTGACGGAGCACCAAGAGGTCGCAAAGGCTATTGGCGCGAATCATAACGAGTTGACTATGATCGATCAAACGGCTGCCGAAATCGAGGCAATGCATACTCACAGTTCCTCGGAAGTGGCAGTCAAAGCCGCCCAAGCCCTCCGGGAACTCCTTGACCGCGAGTACGCAACCGTCGCCGGGTTGCAACGCGATTTCGAGCACAATACCGGCGTGCTGCGGCGCGCGAATCCGTCACACGCGAGCCTGGAAAATGCGCTCCGGGAGATCGAGACGACCGTCCTCGAGAACGAGTACGCGTCGACGGATGCCGCCAAGGCGGCACTCGATCAGGCAATCACCGAGACTGTCACCAAGATCGAGCGAGCGACCGATGAGGCGGCTGCCGCGGCCGCAAGGTTACTCGATGACGGGGATCGGATCCTTACGCACGATTTCTCAACAACCGTCATCGAAGCCCTCAGACGAGCCGCCGCAGACGGCCGCGAGCTTGAGGTGGTCGTCGCGGAGGCGCGGCCGCGGTATCTGGGGCGGAAGACAGCCCGTCAACTGGCCGAGATCGACGGGATCGACACGACACTGATCGTTGACGCCGCGGCGGGCCATCACCTACGAGCGTGTGACCGCGTTCTGATCGGCATGACCTGTGTTGTCGATGATATTCTGTATAACCGGGTTGGCACCTATCCGATTGTCGCAACTGCCAACAACCTCAACGTACCGGTGGCCGTCGCTGGGGCTAGTTCGAAGGTGATCGAGAACGGCTTTGTCTTCGAGAACGACTTCCGGAACGCGAGTGAGGTGCTACGCGAGCCCGCCGACGGGTTCTCGGTGTCGAATCCCGCCTACGACGCCACGCCGTTGGCGCTGATCGACCGACTGATCACCGAGCGCGAGGTCACGACACCAGTTCGGTCCTGATCGGGACCGGGGTGTTTTTCATCGCCCCTGGTGGTATCACGGGTATGACAGAGGAATCAGAGCCGACCGTTCCAGTCGTCTGCGAGGCGTGTGCGACGACCTCCGAGGTGCCACTCTCTGAGGTGCGCGAGACGATCACACGGCATAACGATCGGCTCCATGACGGCGAAGAGATCGCCGAGGTTGATCCCGCCATCAAAGAACACCTCGTTGACCTTGTCGCTGAGGATATCGGGATTTTCGACGACACCAATCAACCGTAACGCAGACGACCCCACGGATCCGCGTCCGTCGGTAGACTATCGAGGCGTAATGCTGACTGAGAGTCCGTCACGGGCCGGACGGACATCGATACCGGTCGCCTCCGCAACCGCGTCAGCCATCGCGTCCGTTTGTCCTTCTGCGTGCGGATAAAAGTGCGTGAGATACAGGCGACCGAGATCTGGCGCAGCAGCATCAAACGCCTCACTGAGCCCGCTCGGAGTGGGATGATTCGAGACATCGACCCCGTCAGGGAACGAGCAGTCATGAACTCCGACAGCGACCTCATCGAAGAACGCGGCGAGTGATTCGGTTGGGGCCGAATCCGCGCCGAACACGAACCGGTTGCCGAACCGGTAGGCCAGCGTTGGCATGGAATGGTCGGTTGCCATCGCCTCAAGCTCAAACCCGCCGACGGTGTGCTCGCCAGGCGTGAGCTCCCGGATGGTTACATCCAGGCGATCCTGCATGTAGGCGTGTGTCTCAAAGAGATTCTCGACGAGCGTAGCCGTTCCCTCAGGTCCGGCAATCGTGAGCTCGGATTCGCCGGCGAGCCACCGCGCTTTGCACAGCGGCATAAGATCAGCGATGTGATCGAGGTGATGATGGCTCAACAGGACGGTCGAGATCGCCTCATACCCAGGGCCGTACTGTTCGAGTCGCTGGAGAGTACCACTGCCACAGTCAAGCAACAGCCGCGTGTCAGCGTCGGTCAGGACGAGCCCGGTCTGAAAGCGCTCGCCGGTGGGCATCGCACTGCCCGTCCCGAGGAACGTAACGTCCATGTTCGGTCATTGCACCCGGAGTCGCAAAAAAGCGATCCGACACGGCGTTATGTACAAACCGGAGAGCCCCGTTGATAGTGGCATGTATACGCTTGCCGTTACGGGACCCTCTGATGCGGGAAAGACGACGGCCGTCGAGCGACTCATCAAACAGATCGATGCGCCGGTCGCAACGGTCAAACACCTCACGCACTCACCGGCGATCGATACGGAGGGCAAGGACACCGCCAGACACCGCGAGGCCGGGGCAGCGGTCACCTATGGACTATACGAACATCAGTGGTTTGCCACTGGCGCGGAACGCTCGATTGCGGACGTTCTCGATACACTCGCACCGACGTACGATTACGCAATTCTCGAGGGGTTCGCCGATTTCGCAGTACCAACGGTTGTTGTTGGATCGGACACTGAGCCCGCCGGCGAGGTGCTCGCCCGGTATGAGACGGGTGAGGCGATTGATGTCGAGGCCGTTCTTGATGCCCTTGCAGAGACTGAAGAACACGTCACACTGGAATCACTCGTCGCCGCGGTGAGGGACACGCCAGCGGCTGATCGTGCCGGCGCAATCGCGACGTTCACCGGCCAAGTACGACGACGCGACGGACCGGATGATACACCGACCGAACACCTGGTGTTCGAGCGGTACGACGAGGTTGCCGCCAAACGGCTTCGGACAATTGAGAGCGAGATCGCCTCCCGAGACGGGATCTATGCCGTACGGACCCACCACCGGACGGGCGTGATCGACGCCGGTGAGGATATCGTATTCGTGGTCGTATTGGCAGGCCACCGCGAGGAGGCCTTTCAGGCCGTCGAGGACGGGATTGACCGACTGAAAGAGGAGGTGCCGATCTTCAAAAAGGAGGTCACCGTCGACGACGCCTTCTGGCGTCACGAGGCGTGATCAGCGCTTGCCGAGGGCTTGCTCAAATACTCGCTGGGCGCGCTCGTACCCTTCGTTGCGACCGACGATGGGGTCTGGATACTCCGGTGCAAGGCGGTTGCGCTCGTGATCGGAGAGTGTCGGCCAGTCGATGACTTTGTCGGCCGGAACGTCACGGAGTTCGGGAATGTACTCTTTAATGAAGTGAGCCCCCTCGTCGTACTTCGACAGCTGGCTGACAGGATCAAAGATACGAACATCAACGGAGTCGG
>JBKHFN010000033.1:0-10735 GCA_046540195.1 Salinarchaeum sp. | reverse complement strand
ATCCAGCCGGCCTGGCTCAACGAGGCCATTGGAATCACATGGCCGTTTCTGCCGCTGAAGGTTCTTGTTGCAACGGGGATTGTCTGGTTGTTTGACGACCAGATGCTTGAGGACACCCCGCGCTATACGGTGCTTCTGTTGGTGGTCGTACTCGCAGTCGGGCTTGGCCCGGGGACGCGTGACTTCCTGCGGGCTACGCTTGGCATCTAAGGGTAAGGATGATGCACGCGGTCGAGTCGCGGCGTCTCACCGAGGGTCGGCGGTACCGTTCGGGCGCGTTCGCCGAAGACCGGTGAGCCGGTAACCAGTGGCTGGGCCTTCGGAACGAGCCCCCGCACTACCTCAATGCCGATTGTGTCGAGATCACGTGATGTGAGTCGGGTCGCATAGGGGGTCAGACCGGACGACATAATCGCGTCAAGTACCGTTTTGGGGGCCGCTTCGCCCTTGGGGATCGTACCGTCATCGGTCCGCCGAGAGAGCCGCTCGGCCTGGACGATGCCGTCGGTAGCGATTGCCGCGTCGACAGGGGCCTCGCCGGTCGCGTAGCGGCCGATCGCGCCGTCAAGGTCGAGTGCCTCTTCGGGGCCGGCCGAGCGAAGTTCCATCCAGTTCTGGAGTGCCTCCTCAAGCGCCGCACAGGCGGCCTGTGTCGCGTCGAGTGCGGCGGCCGAGCCGAGAGCGACCCGCGGGAACTCCTCGCGGTGGACGGCGACGCTGAGGACCGGTATGTCAATATCACGGGTAACGAGCCGGGGCGTAACCGAGAGTCCAACGCTTGCCGCGCGCTGAGTCAAAGCCTCGAAGTCCGGATCATCGATGGCAACCGCCGGTGGCGTGCCACTGGCGTACCACGCAAGCATCGTCGCGTCTCGCTCAATCACCTCCAGTAGGCCAGCGCGAAGGGCATCACCGGTCGCCGTGTGGGCAGCGAGGCCGGTCGTAATCGTATGAAAGCCGTTTGATGCCGGTGGCGGGAAGTACACCGCCTCGGCGGGCAACATGGCCTCGGTGCCGTCGGATAGACGCTCGCCGGGTGTCCACCTCCGGTTGGTCTCGGCGGCAGGGTCCCCTGGGGCTGGACCACCAACAAATGCACTTGGAGCCACCGCGGTGTCGAGTTCCGTCGGTGTCGCCATCTGGAGGTCTGAACGCCGGTACATTGCGGCGGCATACCGTTCAAGCGCTTCGCCAAGGGCTTTCATCAGCGCCCGATTCCAGTCGATGGCGACACCGGCAGTATGCTCTGGAGCGCTTCCATCGCTGAGCGCGTCGGTTGACGCGAGTGTGGCCAGATAATAAGGAGCCGGAAAGGACTCGAGTTCGCCAACCTCGGTGATGAGTCCGGTCCGGTTATCAAGCGCACGCTCAGCCCGGTCAAGGGCCGCCTCGACATTCAGGTCTGTACTCGACCGATCGAGGCCCTGGGCTGGAGGGCTTCCACACGTGCACCCTGGTGTCGGTAGAACCCGGTGACGGTCGTATGGAACCTCAATGACATGACCGGTGAGTCGGTCCTCCCCGCCAAGTAGCCTAACCAGTTCGTATCCAGCGATTGCACCCGCAAGATGTACAGCGGAACGCGATCCCGTTGGCGTCTCGGCCACCTCGGAAGCGGTCCCCTGGACGCGACGACCAAGACACACATAGCAGGCACTCTCCGGTCCGAATCCGGAAACCGCTGCCTGGACCGACTCAAGGGGAACGCCGCCAACCCCGCCGATCTCGATTGCGATCCAGCGGGAGGCCTGATTGTTTGCTGCCTCGAAGACCGACGCTCCGGTCGGGGCCGAGACGACACCAACGAGTGCCTCCGTGAGCCCCTCGACATCGCCACGCTGTACCGACACATCGATGTCGGCAAGTGCTGTCTCAACTGCCTCAAGAGCTGGACCACCGCCGACAAGGTGGATAGCCATGGCTACGGTGGGGAGCCGAGCGGACAAAAGCAGTCGGCACTCCTACGCAGAAACGGGCAGAGGGGAGTAAGCCCCCTTCTGTTCGGGCCGGCATTCGGCTGAGCGTCAACGCCCTTGCCGGACTACCTTGTGCGGCGTCGACTTGCACCAGCGAGGATACGCCGTTCCACCGATCCTTCCCGGTCGTCCCTCGGTGGGTTAACTTCCGTCCCTTACGGGGTGGGTCGCACACCGCATCGGTCGCGGGAAGACGTGTCGTTTCTGTTCCAGAGCCGGCGGTCTCCCGCCCCGGACTTGCGTCCGGTCGCCCGTCCGGCGGTGGGGGGACTTTCCTCACGGGCGCCGGTGGCGCCCGCGGGAGCCGGTCTCCCTCTACCGGATTTATCCTACGGGGTCGTCGTTCTTAAGCGCGCCGACGCTGGGTTGAGCGGGCAATCGCCAAGTTCAAGAACCGAACGCCGTTGAAATAGGGTATATGCCGGACGCAGAGGGGCAGACCCTCTCATATGAGGACGGGGCGCGGGCCGTTGAATTGGCACGCGAGGCAATCGAGGGGTTCGTTCGTGACGGCAAACGTGAACACCCGGGAAGCATGCGTGACGCCTTCTACCGCCGAACCGGGGCGTTCATTCGGCTTGAGTCGACCCGAGGGCGGGGGAGCCTTCGGGGGTGTGCGGGCACCTACAATGCCGATGAGCGACTTGGCGACGTAATCATCGAGACGGCCATCGAAGCGGCCAGCGACGACTCGTGTGGCTCGGCAGTTACGCCGAGTGAGCTGTCGAATCTTCGGATCTCGGTGTGTATCGTCACCGATCGCCGACGGCCAACGGATCCAGCCGAGACACTTGAGGTCGGCACCCACGGCGTCGCGATCGCGGAGGAACCGGATGGCTGGCTGTACCCAACGGTTCCGGTCGAGCAACACTGGAGCCCACGCGAGTATCTTGATCGCACGTGTCGGAAGGTGGACCTCCCGATGGGCGCGTGGCAGGACGAAGACACAACGGTTGTCCTCTTCGAGGGACAGGTCTACCGCGAACGCGATCCCGGCGGGAGCGTCCAAGAGGTTTGACATCCTCCCCGCGCTGAAGCGCGAGGCTGTCTCCTTGTACTTCAGTAAACGACGGCGTCACGTCGGTGCCGACGCGACGATCTCGACGCTCGATGAGGCCCCGATTGCCGCGGCGCCAGCTTCGACCATCGTCAGTGCGTCATCGAACGACCCGATCCCGCCCGACGCTTTGATTTTTGTGTCCTCACCAACGGCCGCCGCAATCGTTCGGACATCTTCAGGACTTGTTGGGCCAGCATAGCCGACGGCCGTCTTGACGTACTGTGCCCCCGCCTGTTCGACGAGTTCGGCTGCTGTCCGAATCGCATCGGGCTCAAGCGCCGGGGTCTCGATGATACACTTAAGTGGTCGGTCACCGATGTGGTCGTTGACCGTCCTGATGTCCTCGACGATCCGGTCGTGGTCGCCGTTGGCGAGTGCTGTTCGGTCGATAACCATGTCGACCTCGTCGATATCCGGAAGGATCGGGTCGAGTTCCGCACACTTCGCAGCTGCATTTTGGACGCCGTAGGGAAATCCAATCACGGGAACAACGTTCGCAATGTCGCCAACAGCCTCGGCGACCCGCGGGATGTGATAGGGAACGACCACGGCTGATCGGAATCCATACTCGCGTACCTCCGCACAGAGGCGATCGATGTCGGTTGTCGTCGCGGCCGGGTCGACATTGGTGTGATCGATAATCGAGGCGATCTCTGCCGGCGAGCGTTCGAGAGTTGCTTTCGACACCATTGCCATCACATATTACCGATCCGATGGCTTCGGCGTTTCGGTGGGACTACTGGAGTCGCTCGGTGGTCTCAACCAGCGGATGACGGGCGTAATCGATGACCTCAATGTCGTTGAGATCGTCGAGCCCCTCCTGTTCGGCCGTCCGTTTCATCCCCAGCTCAACCGGCTCGTCAAGGACGATCACGTAGGCGTCCATGGTCTCGATACCGGCTCGGGAGGCGGCAAGGACACGGTGGTGGCCGTCGGCGAGATAGAGCGTCCCGGCGTTATCGATGACGATGAGCGGTTCGGCGAGTCCACGTTCGAGTTCGTACTGACGCCCCTCAAGTTCGTCCGCATAAACCTTGTTCTGGGTCGGCGTCAGCTTCGCCAGCGAAACTTCACGTCGCTCCTGGCTGACGGCAACGCCGTGGATGTTCGCGAGCGTCTGTCGAAGGGTGCGGACCTTCCCTGGGGTGGCACGCTCGATCTGACTGCGAACGACATCCGTATTCGAGATGATCCCAACAAGGTTGCCAGCATCATCGACCACCGGAAGACGCTCGTACCCCGAACGGAGGATCACGCGGGCGGCGTCGTCGACTTTCATCTCCGGATGGGCAATGAGGATGTCGGTCTCCATGACGGTAAACACAGGCGAGTTGTCGTCCGCGAGCAGCAAGTCCGCCGCCGAGACAAATCCCTCGACGTGTCGCCGATCACAGACCGGATACCCGGAGTGGCCGTCGGGACCGGCGATGAGCTCGGCCGCCTCGCCGACGGTTGCCTCCGGTGAGAGCGATTCCACCTCTTCGGTCATATAGTCCTTGACGAGCGGGCTCTCCCCCGGCTCCTCATCGTCTTGGGTCGGGGCCAGTGGCCCAGAGCGGTCGGTCATTACCGGACCCCTTGGATCGACGCGGCGAAAATACTTCCGCCGGGTCAGCGTGTATCCTCAAGCCGTCCGCCGGGCGTCGGGAACCGCTCGCCCGGGCTATCGGGAACGAACTGGTCGACACCAAGCGGGGTGAGCCGCTCAAGCGTCTCAAGAAACTCGCTAGTGATGACCTCGGCGATAATCTGTTCGGGGTTGGACTCGTCCTCGGAGACAAGCATCCCCACGGGGATCTGGGCACCGGCCATGTTGTCGTGGCCGCCGGCTGAGCCGATATGATCGAACGCGCGTCGAAGCGTCTCGCCGAGGTCGATGTCCGACCCCCGTGCCCGTCCCGAGCAGTAGACCGTCCCGTCGTGAACGCCAAAGACGAGCGTGGTCGTGATCCCCTCGAGATTCAACAACCGGTCGGCCGCCTGTGCGAGGTCGTCACGATCGGCCAACTGGCCAACACAGGAGGTCAATACAGCGCCGTGGCGCGTGCGGTTGTGGATTGCTCGCGCGATTGTCTCGAAGGTATCGGAGCTGATTGTCGGGGACTCGATCTGTTCGAGCAGATCCCACTGGACCTCCGGTAACAGCACCGAGGCCGCACCGAAGTCGGCTGGGGTGACACCACGCGAGAAGTCGTTGGTGTCGACGTAGATGCCATACAGTAGTGCCGTCGCTGTGCTTGGGCGGATGTCGATATCGAGCCGATCAAAGTAACTCGTGATGAGCGTGCTCGTCGCGCCGACGTCGCTTCGGAGGTCGACAAATGTTCCCTCGATCAGGCCCCGTGGCGGGTGGTGGTCGATCACGATATCGACCGCCGTTGATTCGTTGAGCCCGTCGTTGACGCCCGGTCGGCCGTGATCAACCAGCGCGATCCCACCAGCGTTCTCGACCGATTCAGGGGATTCGAGTTGGTGTAATTCGAGATCAAGGAGGTTGACCATTGCCCGGTTCTCCTGGTGGTTGATGTTCCCGAAGTAATAGACGCTGGCCGTCTGGCCGATCTCGCGTGCGATGTCAACGAGTGCAACGGCACTGGCGAGAGCGTCCGGATCGGGGTTGTCGTGGGTGACGACCGCGAGTTCACCGTCGATCCCAGCGATGACACGTCGCAGGAGGGCTGCCTTGTGCCCCTCATCGTCAAGAAGTCGTCGATCGATCCAGTCTGCAACGGCCTGTTGGACCCGGATAACATCGGTCGCAACCTCCTCAAGGGCCCGGGTCGTGTCGGTGTCGAATCCGGAGGCATACGCGACAATGGGGGCGTCCGGATGGATCTCGGCCGCTGTGCGGGCGATTGCGAGCGCTCGTTTGGGGGTCGGATCGGCGATGAGCACACTGTCCACCGGCGAGGGAAGTTCGGCCAGCACGGCCGGATCGGTCGGATCACCCCGTTCGATTTGATAGCCGTACTCAAGCGCCAGCTCGACGTGCGCGTCGGACTCTACGAGGGCGTATGTGGGGGCTTCGTCGGAGTCGGCGATCCCCGTAGCAATCGGCCCCCAACCAAGCAGCGCCCGCGGCGACATTGAACTATTGGTCCTGTTGGCGCGGTTGACTCAAAAACCCACCGTCCACGGTCAGGCCTGGCCGAGGAGGCCGTGTGCTGCCTCGATAGCGACGTCGGCGACGATCCCGTATCCGACGATCAACAGAACCGTAACGGCTGTGGCCCCGAACAGGGCGGCGTAGAGCCCGGTTGGCCGTCCTTCAAGCGTGATCGGGTCGGTGGGCTCGTCGATCCACATGACCTTGACCAATCGGACGTAGTAATACACCGAGACCGCGCTGGCGATTGCTCCGACCGCGGCGAGCCACCAAAAGCCCGTCTCGATGGCACCGGTGAACAGGACGAACTTGCCCCAGAAGCCGCCACCGAGCGGAAGGCCAGCGAGGTTAAACAGGAGCACCGTCATCGCCAGACACGCGCCGGGGGCCTCCTGGTAGAGCCCAGCGTAGTCCTCAAATCGGTCGCCGAGTCCCCAGTACTCACCCATGGCGACAAAGAGGAACGCGCCCGTGTTCATGAAGCCGTAGACAAACAGGTGGAGGATCCCGGCAGCAACCACGAGCGTGTTGTTCACTGCCCCCGAGGAGAAGGCTGCCAGTGCGATTAACACGTACCCGGCGTGGCCGATTGAGGAATACGCTAGCATCCGCTTGACCTCGGACTGACGGACCGCCGCAAAGTTGCCCAGGAGCATCGTCAGGACCGCCAGTGCACCGAATATCGGCACCCAGTTGAGTCCCGTGAGGGCCGAAATCGGAAGCGCCTCGTAGAAGACACGGAGGACGATCACGAAGCCGGCGGCCTTCGAGGCCGAGGAGAGAAACGCGCCGACCGGAGCCGGCGCCGCCCCATAGGCATCCGGCGCCCAGAAGTGAAACGGCACGGCAGCGAGCTTGAACCCGAAGCCGGCGAGGATGAGGACGATTCCCGCTCCTACGAGCGCGACATTGTCGCTCTCGGCAATGGCCGCCGCGATGGCGTCAAAGCCAAGGGCGCCGGTCGTCGCATAGAGCAGGCTCATGCCGTACACCAACAGCGCCGAGGAGAGCGCACCGATCAGGAAGTATTTCAGACTCGCCTCGGTGCCCCGAGCATCGGACTTGTGGTAGGCGACGAGCACGTACGACGGCAGGCTCGTGAGTTCAAAGGCGATGAATGCGGTCAACAGCGTGTTGGCGCTGGCGAGGGTCACCATTCCGGTCGCCGCGAGCAACACCAGCGAGTAGAACTCCGCTGGATGGTCGTGTGATCCGAGATAGTCAACAGCACCGAGTAACACCAGCAGCGTCGCGCTTGTGACGACGGTTGTAAAGAGAACGCTCGCCGGATCGACAACGAGCTGTCCGGCCAGCAGCGGACCGTCGGGTTGCCAGTTCCCGGTGAACGCCTGATACAGCGACGCCCCAAGAGCGATCGCGGTGCCGAGGATTGCAACGCCGGCGATAGGCCAGTGAATCCGACGGTCACCGACGACCGCGTCGATCAAGAAGGCGATCATGGCCGCGGTGGCCAACGCCAGGGCAGGCGTCAGGGCCGGCCCCCACGCCGGTAGTGTCGCGAGGATCATCGGGGATCACCCCCGGCGACCTCGACGATCGGACGGGTGGCGTCTTCGATCATCCCGAAGGCGATCTCCGGTGCGACCCCCAGCAGGACGATCAGCCCCAGCAAGACGAACAGCGGAACGATGTCGGTCGCCCCTGCTGACTCAGGCGTATCGACCCCATCGGCAAGCTCGTAGGGGCCGAAGAACGCCCGTTGCATCGCCCAGAGGAGGTATCCAGCGACAATGACGATCCCGAACATCCCGAGGGCGGTGAACACCGGCGATCCGGCGAGTGCCGGTGCGTCGAAGGCGCCGATAAACACGAACACCTCGGCAGCGAAACCGGACATCAACGGCAGCCCCATGTAGCCGAACGCGCCGGCGAAGAACACTCCGACGGCGATCGGCATCCGGGTGGCCAGTCCGGACAGATCCTCAATCATCCGTGTGTGTGTCGCGCCATAGATCACCCCGACGGCCATGAACAACAGTCCGGAGATCAAGCCGTGTGAAAGCATCTGGAAGGTCCCACCGCCGATTCCATAGACCGTCAGTGCGACGAGTCCAAGAATGACATATCCCATCGACGACACCGAGGAGTACGCGACGACCCGTTTGAGGTCCTCCTGCGCCAGCGCGAGGAGCGCACCGTAGATGACGCTCACGACAGCAATCACGGCAATCACCTCGGCAAACTGCTGGGTAAGGTTGGGGAACATCGTGACGTTGTACCGCAACAGCGCGTAGGTCCCCATCTTCAGCAGGACGCCTGCTAGAAGCACCGACACCGGGGCGGGCGCCTCAACGTGGGCATCCGGTAGCCAGGTGTGCACTGGAACGATTGGAACCTTGACCGCAAAGCCGACGAATAGCGCCCAGTAGGCAACGACCAGAAGCGTACGCGCATCAAGCCCGACGTATCCACTCAGCTGGCCGGCCTGGAGTGCCTCGGTGATCGCGATAAGACTGAAGCTCTCGACATCAAGCCCGACGATCAACGCCAGAAATCCGATAAAGAGCACGAACGAGGCGACGTTGGTGTAAATCAGGAACTTCATTGCGGCGTACTTGCGGCGCTCGCCACCCCACACGCCGATCAGCAGGTACATCGGTAGCAACACCGCCTCCCAGAAGATGAACCAGACGAAGAAGTCAAGCGTACTGAACACGCCGATCAGCGCCGCCTCAAGGAACAACACCAGTCCGTAAAACTGCGACTGGCGCTCCTCGATCACGTTGAATGCCGAGACGATCGACAGCGTCGTCAGGATCGTCGACAGTGCGATCAGCGGCAACGCGATGCCGTCAACGGCGGCAATCCACTGGACTTCGTAAGGCCCCATGGGCACAAGTGTTGTCCCCGAGAGCGTCGACTCGAAGCCGCGCGTCCCGCCGAGTAAGACGTTGCCAGTGCCGGTATACTGGCCGAACATCCAGAGGCTTCCACCCAGTGGGACGAGACTCAGAAGTGTCGCGAACACGCCGGCGACCCGATCCGGTACGAGGAGGACGAGTACCGACGCCAAGAGTGTGGCGCCGATGAGGGCTTCAATGATCACATCCACCACCCCCCATAGAGGCCGGCGACGAGAATCAACACTACGACCGACCCGACAAGCAACGCGACGTACCCTGGCAGCACACCAAACTGGATGTTTCGGACGCGATCACCGCCGATCAGTCCAGCACTGGCCGTGCCATCGACTAGACCATCGATTGCCCGCTGGTCGAACAGATTCGACACCCGGGCAATTGAGCCGGTGAGGCCGATGGCCAACCATACCTGGAGTTCGTCCTGGTAGTAATTGTGCTTGAGCAGGCTATCGACTACGCCCGTTCCATCGAAGTACCGATCGGGGTCAGGTACGTTGTACAGTAGGTGAGCGATATAGGCGCCGATAAGCGCCAGTCCGAGGGTGAGGAGTGTCGGACCGAGCGGGCTGATGGCTGCCTCACTGTATGAGAGCAACTCGTGGTAGTGCGTCACAGACAGCGCGCCAGCAACGCCATCAAGCCAGCGCTCAAGATACAGGAGATCCGCCCCCATGTAGTAATCGACGGGCTTCATGTTCACGAAGCCGGCCACGACGGCGAGCGTTCCAAGCACGACCAGTGGGAGCTTGATTGCCCAGCCGACCGGGTCGGGATCGGAAGCCGCATCGGATCGCGGCTCACCGTGGAAGGTCAAAAAGTACATGCGGAAGGTGTAAAAGCCGGTGAGCAACACCGCAACAAGCGCCATCGCGTAGGCCCCGAGCAACAGCGGATGCTCAAGTCCGACGATTAGCGCATCGAAAAGCACCTCCTCTTTCGACCAGAAGCCCGAGAATGGCGCGATTCCGGCGAGTGAGAGCGCTCCGGCGAGGAATGTCCACCGGGCGACCGGCAGGTGCTCGCGTAAACCGCCGAGTTCCCACATGTCCTGGTGGTGCGTCGCGACGATGATCGCACCGGCCCCCAAGAACAGAAGCGCCTTGAAGTACGCGTGGGTCATCAGGTGGAACGTCGCGGCGACGTATCCACCGACGCCCAGCCCGAGCATCATATATCCGTACTGTGAGATTGTTGAGTACGCCAGCACCTGCTTGATGTCGTCCTTGACGACGCCCATGGTGGCCGCGAACAGCGCGGTGAACCCGCCGATAAAGGCGATCACCGCCAGCGCCTGTGGCAATTCGGCGTAAAAGCCGAACATTCGGGCTAGGAGATACACGCCGGCAGCGACCATCGTTGCGGCGTGGATCAAGGCGGAAATCGGCGTTGGACCCTCCATCGCGTCAGGCAACCAGGTGTGCAGCGGGAACTGTGCGGACTTCCCGATCGCCCCGCCGAGCACCAACAGCCCAAGGATCGTAAACCAGGTCTGTGGATCAATCCCGCCGGGGAGCCACTGGAGTGGCCCGTCCGGGCCAACCGGACTGGACGTGGCGAGGGCGTCGCTGGCGAGTTGTGGGAACCCGCCCTCGGCGAAGGCGGCCGTGCCGAATGTCGCCAGTACGCCGACAACCCCGACGAGGAGTCGGTATGTAGTCCGTAGCGCCGCGCCCGGCCGGCAATGGTGGCCGGGTTGAAATGGGCGGCTTCC